>NC_017805.1:300000-432699 GCF_000252445.1 Deinococcus gobiensis I-0
AAAGCTTGCAAAGAGTTGATCCGGTGATCGGCCGGAAAGACCCCCATGACTGCCTGCGGCTGGGTCTGAGCAATCTTGAGAGCTGCGTAAAGCACTGCCGGCGCTGTATCGCGGGCCACAGGCTCCACGAGCAGATTCTCAATAGGCATCTCGGGCAACTGCTCGAGCACCTGACCCCGGTAGTCTGTACTTGTGATCACCATAACCTGCCCGGCATCGCCCGCAAGTTGCGCCAGACGGTCGCTGGTCGCCTGCAACAGGCTGCGACCAGAGTCGTCCAGTGTGAGAAATTGTTTGGGGCGGTGGCGCCGGGAAAGTGGCCAGAAACGCTCTCCACTACCACCCGCGAGAATCACCGGCACGAACATTGAGGTCGTGTCCATCTGGCTCATTCTGGCACACTGAGGCAAAAAGGAAGTCAGATACGCGAGGTGTTCATTTTTACCCTCGGGCACACTGAACCATGCCCAAAAGTGTACGTTTTCTGATGGTTATCTGATGGAGTGATTTCTCATGGACGTATCCCAAAACCCCGTATAGAAGCGTGAGAAGACTTCGACCTTTGGAGCGACACTCAAGGAACGAACAGATCCGTCCCTCTCCTGCGCGGCTGTCTTGCGCTTATCCTGTTCACACATGAAAGCCATTATCCCTGCCGCTGGACTCGGCACCCGCCTGCGTCCGCTCACCTTCACGCGCCCCAAGCCTGTCCTGCGGGTCGCCGGGCAGCCGATCATCCGCCACGCCATTCGGACCCTGCAGGAAGCAGGCATCAGTGAGATCGGCATCGTGGTGTCGCAGCTCACGCGCGAGGAGATCGCCCACGCCATCCGCAACGTCACGGGCGCGCAGATCACCCTGATCGACCAGAACGAGCAGCTCGGGCTGGGACACGCGGTCCTGACCGCCCGCGAGTGGGTGGGCCAGGACGATTTCTGCGTGTACCTGGGCGACAACCTCTTCGAGTACGGCGCGCGGCCCTTCGTCGAGCGCTTTCAGGAGGCGCGGCCCGACGCCCTGATCGCCCTCGTGCAGGTCGAGGATCCTACCGCCTTCGGGGTGGCGCAGATGGACGGCGAGCGCATCGTGCGGCTCATCGAGAAGCCCAAGAACCCGCCCAGCAACCTCGCAGTGGCGGGCCTGTACTGCTTCACGGCGCGGCTCTTCGAGATGCTCGACGGCATGCCGCCCTCGGCGCGCGGCGAGTACGAAATCACCGACGGCATCCAGCGCCTGATCGAGGCCGGGGCCACCGTGATGGGCCAGCCGGTCGTCGGCTGGTGGAAGGACACCGGCCGTCCCACCGACCTGCTCGAAGCCAACCACCTGCTGCTGGAAAAGCTGGAAAACGATATTCAGGGCGAGGTCATCGAGACGCGGGTCAGTGGCCGGGTCGTCATTCCCGAGTCGTCACGGGTGGTACGCAGCAAGATCGTGGGGCCCGTCATCATCGGAGAGAACGTGGTCATCGAGGACGCCTACATCGGGCCGTTCACCAGCATCGGGCGCAACAGCATCATTCGGCACGCGGAGGTTGAGCACAGCGTCATCGACGCTGACGCCGTCATCGAGAACCTGAACACCCGTCTTCAGGACTGCCTGATCGGCGTGCGCGCCCAGGTCCGGGGCGGGCGCACCGTGCCGCGCACGCACAAGCTCACGGTATCGGACGCGAGCATCGTCGAACTGGCCTGAGCCTCAATTTGGTGACAGCACCACCGGCTGCCACCCCCGTAGGCTGTTGAGGTGCCAGACCTCGGCGGCCTGCGTGAGGTGTTCCCGGGTCAGCAGGGCTTCAGAGATCTCCCCCGTTGCCAGGGCCGCCGCGCGCGCCACGCCGGGCAGCACGCCCGCCGCCAGCGGGGGAGTCATCAGCCGGCCCCCAAGCCGTAGCACCACCGTTCCGGTCGTGAATTCGGTCAACTCACCGCGCTCGTTCCAGAGCAGGACTTCCTGAAGGTCCGGCTGGGCAGCGCGGTGGGCCTCGTACACGGCGCGGTCGGTGGTCTTGTGGGCAAGATGGGGGTCGCCACTCCGAATCGGTGTGCGCGCCAGGGCCGCGCGCAGGGGCACAGGCTCGTCCACCAGTGGCAGGGCCTGTGCTGAGAGGTCGCCGTCCGGGGCGCACAGCAGCCGCAGGCGCCACACGCCGGCCGGATGCTCGGTGGCCCGCTGCCGGGCCAGGGTGCACAGCGCCGACCGGTCGAGGGACCAGCCGAAGTGCCGCGCCGAAGCCGCCATACGGTCCAGGTGCGCGTCCAGGGCGGGCAGTTGGCCGGTCTCCAGGCGCAGGGTTTCGAGCAGAGAAAAGGTCAAGGCTCTCCTCTTCCGACCAGCCCCCGCACGACTGCCGCCTTCGTCAGGACCTCGGCATATTCGCCGCCCGGGGTCGAGTCCCACGTCACGCCGCCCCCTACGCCGTACTCAGCCATGCCACGCGCCATATCGAGGGTGACGGTGCGGATGGGCACGTTGAAGGCCATCCCGCCCCCCGGCGACAGATGACCGACCGCGCCGCAGTACACGCCACGCGGCGCTTTTTCCAGCGTGCGGATCAGGCGCATGGTGCTCACCTTGGGGGCGCCCGTCACCGAACCGCAGGGAAAGAGCGCGCCGAACATCTCGGCCAGCTTGATACCGGGCCGCAGTTCGGCGCGCACGGTGGAGGTCATGGTGTGCAAAGTTGGATGCGTCTCGACCTCGAAGAGCCGGGGCACCGCGACCGTCCCGAAGCGGGCCACGCGCCCCAGGTCGTTGCGCAGCAGGTCCACGATCATCAGGTTCTCGGCACGCTCTTTGGGCGAGGTACGCAAGGTGGCGATGCGGGCGGCGTCCTCCTGCGGGGTCTCTCCCCTGGGCGCGGTGCCCTTCATGGGCCGGGTCAGGATCTCGCGGTCAGAGACGCTGAAGAACAATTCCGGCGACACCGAGAGCACCCGCCAGCGCCCCGCGTTCAGGTAGGCCGAGTACCGGGTGGGCTGCGCGCGGCTCAGGGCCATGAACAGGGCGAGGTCGTCCCCGGCGAAGGGCGCCCGCAGGCGAAGGGTGTGATTCACCTGATAGGTGTTGCCCTCGGCGATCTGCCGCCGGATCTCGGTGATGGCGGCGGCGTACTCCGTCTCCGGGCCGTCCGGAACCCACTCGCCGAGGCTGAAGCCCCCAACAGGGCCGGGCAGGTCGTCCAGTTCCTCGAACTCCGTGAACAGGGCGAACCACAGCAGCGGCATCTCCCCGGCCGGGTGGGTGACGAGGGCCGGGTCGAAGGCCGGGGCCGCCTCGTAGCCCACAAACCCGGCGGCGTACAGACCGGCGGCGACGGCCTCCTCGACCTCCTCCAGCGCAGGAAGCACCTCGGCCAGCGTATGCGCCGTGACCACCCGCACGGGGTCGCGCAGCAGGCGCCAGCGAGGTAGAGCCGTGACGGGGTCGCCGGGCGCGGCGAAGCGCAGCAGGGCCGTAACGGGCGGGGAACTGGACTGCTCTAGGCTGAACACGCCCCTCATTGTGACGGTCCTCTCCCGGTCCGGCGGGGGGTGCGAGAATGGCGGTCCACCCCCCGCCCCTCACCGGAGGAACACCGCATGGACCCTGCGCCCACCGATACCCTGATGCACGAACAGCCGGCCCATATCATCCTCTTCCGCCGCGTCGCCGCCGACAATGCCGGGCTGCTCGCGGCCGTGCTGGACGTCTCGCCGCTGCCCGGCCCGTCGGCGCGGGCGACGCGCACGGTCCTGAGCACGGCCAACGGCGTCCACGCGCGGGTATACCGCAGCCTGGGCGTGGCGGTCGCCACCCTGACCCCCGGCGAGATCACGCGGCTGCGCGCGCTCGACGAGGTCGTGGCCGTGCTGCCCAACGAGGAGCGCCACCTGCCCGGCGACCTGCGGGAGGGCATGCGGCCCGGCATCCAGATCGAGCCCCCGGAGGACCAGGCCGAAGACACCGACGGCGAGGCCCCCGCCGAGGACACGCTGCCCCAGATCGGGCTGTATCCCGGCCCCGACGTGCCCACCGGGCGGGGGGTGAAGGTCGCGGTGCTCGACACCGGCGTGGACCTCGCGCACCCCGACCTGACGGTACTACCCGGCAACGCCGTGAGTTTCGTGGCGAGCGAGCCGGGCGCGCAGGACGAGCACGGCCACGGCACCCATTGCGCCGGGGTAGTGGCGGGCCGCGCCCAGCCGGCGGGCGGGCGGCGCTACGGAGTCGCCCCGGAGGTCACGCTGCTGGTCGCCAAGGTGCTGGACCGCAGCGGGCGCGGCACCGACGACCAGATCATCGACGCCATCGACTGGGCGACCGACCAGGGGGCCGAGGTGCTGTCCATGAGCCTGGGCTCGGCCCGGCCTGCCGGCAGCCCGCCCAGCGTGCGCTATGAGGTGATCGCCCGGCGCCTGCTGGAGCAGGGCGTGCTGCTGGTCGCCGCCGCCGGCAACGAGAGCCTGCGCCCCGAGATGGTGGCCCCGGTCGGCAACCCCGCCGCGTGTGCCAGCGTGCTCGCCGTGGGGGCGGTGGACGGCCGCGACCGCATCGCCCGCTTCTCGTGCGGGGACGTGGACGGCCTGGGCGCGGTGGACGTGGTCGCCCCTGGCGTGGGCGTGCTCTCGGCGTGGCCGGGCGGCGGCACGCGGCGCCTGAGCGGCACGAGCATGGCGACCCCGCACGTCGCGGGGCTGGCAGCGCTGCACGCCCAGGCGAATGCGGGGCTGAGCGGGCGCGCGCTGTGGGACCGCCTAGTCGCCTCGGCGCGGCCGGTGCCGGGCCTCGCCCCGAGCGACGGCGGGGCTGGGGTCGCGCAGGCCCCGCAGGCGGAGGAGGCCGCTCCAGGAAACGCCTGGAGCCGGCACAACGTCGGCAGGTCACTTTCGCGGCGCGCGCCAGCCGTACACTGCCTCCCAGGAGGCCTGCCCTGACCATGCGCGTACACATCACCCTCGATCCGGACTGTTCGCCGCAGGAGTTCGACCCGCAGGAGGTCCGCAGCCAGCTGGAGGAGGCGGGCGTACGCGAGATCAGTACCCGGCACCTCGCCCGTTTTGGGCTGGTGTCGGGACAACTGGACCGGGGGCAGTTCGCGGCGGTCGAAGCCCTGCCCATCGTGCACGCGGTCGAGGCCGACGGCGTGGTCAAGGCGATCTGATATTTTCGCCTTCTCTCGGACTCGCCGTTAACTTCAATTGAGCTGCCGAAGGCTCACTTTCCAACGACCTGACCGCGGGCCTGGACGACGCCGGCCAGGTCGGCGGCGATCTGGTGGATCTCGGTCTCGTCTTGGCCCTCGACCATCACCCGGATGAGGTTCTCGGTGCCGCTCGGGCGCAGGTTCACCCGGCCCCGGCCCCGCAGCCGCGCCTCGGCCGCCTCGACCGCGCGCCCCACCTCGGGGTCGCGGGCGATCGCCTTCTTGTCCTGCACCCGCACGTTCACCAGCGTCTGCGGATACATCACGAGGTCGTCGTGGACCGCGTCCAGGGTGGTCCCCAGTTTGCGCAGGCTGCCCAGCGTCAGCAGCGCGGTCAGCACGCCGTCGCCGGTCGGGGCCACGTCCAGGAACAGCACGTGTCCGCTCTGCTCGCCGCCCAGGTTCAGGCCCTTCTCGTGCAGGCGCTCGTGCACGTAGCGGTCGCCCACGGCGGTGCGCTCCAGCGGAATGCCCGCCTCGCGCAGCTTCACCTCCAGGCCCATGTTCGCCATGATGGTCGTCACCACCGCCCGCTCGCCGCGCGCCCGCGCGTTGAGCAGCAGCATGTGGTCACCCTGCACCTCGCGCCCACGCGAGTCCACGAACAGCGCCCGGTCGGCGTCGCCGTCGAAGGCCACGCCCAGGTCGTAGTCGCCTTCCATGACCAGCCGGCGCAGGTGGTCCATATGCGTGCTGCCGCAGCCCCGGTTGATGTTGCGGCCGTCGGGCGTGGTGTACACCGCGAACACGTCGGCCCCCGCCGCCTGGAACACCTTGGGGGCCACGCGGTAGGCCGCCCCGTTGGCGCAGTCCAGCGCGATGCGCATACCCGAGAGGTCGGGTGCGTGCGACAGCAGGAACGCCACGTACAGCCGCTCGGCGTCGGTGTAGTTGGTCACGCCGCCCAGCGCCACGCCGGTCACGGGCGCAAAGCCGGGCACCTCGTCGATGGCCGCCTCGATCTCGTGCTCGGTGGCGTCGCGCAGCTTCTGGCCGTCGGCGCCGAAGAACTTGATGCCGTTGTCCTCGTAGGGGTTGTGCGACGCGCTGATGACCACGCCCGCGTCGGCGCCGAGGTGGCGGGTCAGGTAACTCACGCCGGGGGTGGGCAGCACGCCCAGGTGGATGACGTTCACGCCCCGGCTGGTGAGGCCGGCGGCGAGGGCGGCTTCGAGCATGTCGCCGCTCTGGCGGGTGTCCTTGCCGATGACCACGCTGGCGCGCGGGTTCTGACGTTTCAGCACTTCCCCGGCGGCGGCCCCGAGGTCCATGACCCAGGCGGCGGTCAGCGGAAACTGCCCCGCGACGGCGCGCACCCCGTCGGTTCCGAAATACTTGCGTTCACTCATGTCCCCGTCATGATACGGCGAGAGACGTTTCTCTAGAAACGAGGCTAGAAAACCAGGAGTCACGTTTCCCACGTGACCTCCCAGCTAACCGGACAACTACCGCAGCGCCGCCTTCACTGCCGCCTCGGCGTCGAGAAACTTCAGGGTGTTGACCTGCCGCGTGTTGCCCAGCAGTAGGCCTTTGACCTGCGCGGCACTCAGGTTCGGGTTGACCGAACGGATCAGCGCCGCGACCCCGCTGACCAGGGGCGCAGCCTCGCTGGTTCCGGCGCGCAGCGTGTAGCCGCCCTGGTCGCGGGTCGCCAGCACGAGCTGGTCGTAGGAATTGCTCGTGTAGCAGTTGGCCGTGCCAGTCCCCGCGTTGCCCCCCGGCGCGACGATGTCGAGCTGACGCGAGCCGCTGGCGTTGCCGGGCCGGGCACTGTAGCAGGCGAGCGAGTCCTCGCGGCCCACCGCCCCCACGGCGATCACGTTAGCGTTGCTGGCCGGGTAGTAGATGCCGTCGCCGCTGGTGTTGCCGGCCGCCGCCACGAGGACGGCGCTGGACGCGGCGCTCGCCAGGGCATCGTCGAGGGCCTGGTCGCCGGGGTTGCCCTTGATACCCAGACTCATGTTCACGACTTTGGCCCCCTGGCCCACCGCGTAGTTCAGCCCATTGCGGATGGACACGGTACTGGCCCCCACCGCGCCGCCCTGCTCGTTGATCACCTTGATGGGCAGGACGTTCTGGCCCTGCCAGGTCACGCCCGCGAGGCCGGTACCGTTGTTGGTCGCTGCGCCGATGAGGCCCGCGCTGCTCGTGCCGTGGCCCCGGTCGCCCTGCGACACCTCGGGGGCGCCGTCGCTGCCGCCTCCGCAGTTGTCGAAGGTGCGCCCAGGCAGCAGACGGCCCGTCAGGTCCGGATGGCCGTCGTCCACCCCGGTATCGAGCACGGCGGTGAGGGCAGCGGTCAGCGGTTTACCTGCCGTCTGTACGGCGGCCCAGGCCTCAGGAGCCCGGATACGGGTCAGATAGTCCTGATCGTAGAGACTCCCGGCGACCTGCACACCGGCGTTGCCCGGATACCCCGGATCGTTGGGCACGGCGAGGGGCGCGTACAGGAAGTTGGGCTGGGCGCGTACACCCACCGCCTGGAGGCGCAGGGCGAAGGCCCGGTCCTCCTGCCCGGACGGCGTGAAGGCCAGGGTCAGCGTGTCGTCCACGCGCAGGGTCCGCACGCCGCTCAGCACCTGGAGGCTCTGGGCGCTCAGGCTGCCCCCACCGACGAGCAGCACCTGTCCCGCGATATGGGGCGCGCTCCAGTCGGCCGCCGGAGCGCTGCCTTGAGGGGCCGGCGCGCCGCCCGTCGCCAAGCCTGAGGCCTGCACCGCGCCCGGCAGACTCTGGGTACAGACACCGGTGCCGCCGCCTCCACCCCCACCGCCGCCCCCGCCCCCGCCCCCGTTGCCCCCGCCGTTGCCGGGGTCCACGCCCACGTTCCCACAGCCCGCGAGCAGCAGCGCCATGCCCAGCAGGGCCACACATGCAGAATGTCGTCTCATGCTTCACACGTACTGCCTGCGGCTGAGGCGGGGGTGAGGGCAGGCGTCAGCCGGGGGTCAGCGCGGCAGGGGCGTGACAGCTGCGGCGCGTGCTGGACGGCAAACGTCTCCTTTTGTGCGGCACTGACGGTTTCCTTAACCCAGTGCGCTCGCCGGGAACCCTGCCCCACAGAACAGGTCCGGAACCTGAAGAACGGCGTGTCAGCGGGCATTCCCCCCCGCCAAAGCCCCTTCACAAGGGCAAAACGATATGTCATGCTGCTCACCATGACGAAAAAGTCGACGAAGGCCCCCGCGAAAAAGACCGCTGCCGCCGCTGCTCCGGCGCCCGCCCCCAAGGCGGCCCCCGCCAAGAAAGTTCCCGGTGAGAGCAACAAGGTCGCCAAGACCCAGCTCGTCGAACTGGTCGCCGACAAGACCGGCCTGACCAAGAAGCAGAGCGAAGAAGCCGTCAGCGCGATGCTCGACGTGGTCGTGGACGCGATCAAGAGCGGCAAGAGCGTCGGCCTGCCCGGCCTCGGGACGATGAGCGTCAAGGAAACCGCCGCCCGCACCGGCGTCAAGCCCGGCACCAGCGAGAAGATCCAGATTCCCGCCGGCAAGAAGGTCGCCTTCAAGGTCGCCAGCACCCTCAAGGGCAACCTCTAAGCGTCTGTTCCTGTCCGGGGCCGCTTCCTTCGGGAACGGCCCTTTTTTCGTGTCGGCGCGGCCCGTGGGACGCACGGGGGCGGCCCGGAGATCAGGCCGCCCCCTCCTCCGGATTCCGGCTTCAGGTCGCGGCGCTGACCCGCCCCGGCGCGGCCTGACGGGCCACGGCCCGGCGCGTGCGGCTCGCCAGACAGCGTTCGAGCGCGCGGCTCGCCAGCGAGATCGGAAAGCACAGGGCGAAGTACAGCAGTGCGACCAGCCCGTAGACCTTGAGGGGCTCGAAGGTCGTGTTGGCGATGACCGTGCCGGTCTTGGTCAGGTCCATGAAGCCGATGATGGCGGTCAGGGCCGTGCCCTTGACGACCTGCACCAGAAAGCCCACCGTGGGCGCGACCGCGACCGTCAGGGCCTGCGGCAGCACCACCAGCGTGAACCGCTGCGCGAAGGACAGGCCCAGGCTCGCGGCCGCCTCGCTCTGGCCGCGCGGCACGGCCTCGATGCAGCCGCGCCAGATCTCGGTGAGGTACGCGGCGCTGTACAGGATCAGGGCGACACTGGCCGCCGTCCAGGGTGAGGTCTCGATGCCCAGCAGCGCCAGCCCGAAGAAGGCCAGGAACAGCTGCATGAGCAGCGGCGTGCCCTGGAAGATCTGCACGTACCAGCGGATCACGGTCTTGACGGCGCGCTGACCGCTGAAATTCAGGGCCGTGAGCAGCAGGGCCAGCAGGCCGCCGCCCGCGAAGGCGATCAGCGAGAGCAGGACGGTCCAGCGCAGCGAGAGCAGCAGTTGCCGGAGGATATCGGCGGTGGTGAATTCGGACATGGCGGCTCCCGGGAACCTACGCCGCCCGCAGCGGCTGCTTGAAGCGGAACAGAGAGCGGCCCACCCCGTTCAGGGCAGCGCGCAGGGCGAAGGCCAGCGCCAGATAGGCGGCGGTGACCACCAGATACAGCCCGAACTGCTGGAAGTTGCGCGAGGCGATGAACTGCGCGGCGTAGGTCAGGTCCTTGACGTTGATGTACGACACGACCGCCGACCCCAGCATCACGATGATCACCTGACTGACCAGGGCCGGGTAGACCACCGCCAGCGCCTGACGCAGCACGACGGTCCAGAAGGTCTGGGCGCGGCTCAGGCCCAGGCTGGCCGCCGCCTCGACCTGCCCGCGCGGCACGGCGTCCAGCCCCGCACGGACGATCTCGGTGGCGTAGGCCCCCAGGTTCAGGGTCATGGCGAGCGCGGCGGCCTGAAGCTCGGTGAGCTGCACCCCCAGCGTCGGCAGCCCGAAGAACAGGAACAGCAGCTGCACGAAAAAGGGCGTGTTGCGCAGCGCCTCGACGTAGGTGCCCGCCGCCGCCCGCGCCACCGGGTTTCCGCTGCGGCGGCCCAGGGCGCCCAGCAGCGCGAGGCCGAAACCCACGGCGAGCGAGAAGACGGTCAGGCCCAGGGTGGTCAGCGCGCCCTGCCCCAGTTCGCCCCACTGCTCCGGCGTCAGGCTCAGCATGGTCAGGAACGGCCCATGCTGGCGGGCAGCGGCGACTTGAACCACTGCTGCGAGAGCCGGTCGAGGTAACCGTTGCTCCGGTAGGTCGTCAGGATCTTGTTCACCTGCTTGAGAAGCGCGGCCTCGTTCTTGTTCAGGCCGACGTAGCAGGGCGAGTCCTTGATGACGAACTTCTGCACGGGCTTGCGCCGGGGCGAGCGTTCGGCGATGGTGGCGGCGACCGTGTTGCCGGTGGCGACGAGTTCGGTCTGGCCGGTCAGGAAGGCCGTGATGGTGGTGGCGTTGTCCTCGTAGCGCTTGATGTTCACGCCGGCCGGCAGCATCTTGGTCAGTTCCAGGTCCTCGATGGAACCGCGCGTCACCCCGACGCTGTGCCCGGCGAGGTCGGCCGCCGACCTGACGCCCATGTCCTTGACCCCGAACACCGCCGAGTAGAAGGGCGCGTAGGGCACCGAGAAGTCGATGACCTTCTCGCGCTCGGCGTTCTTGCCCAGGCTGGAGACGATCAGGTCGATCTTGCCGGTCTGGAGGTACGGCAGGCGGTTGGCCGAGGCGACGGGCACGAGTTCGAGACTGACGTTCAGGCCCTTGGCGAGGATGGTCGCCACGTCGATGTCGTAACCGCGCGGCTTGAGGTCCGGCCCCACGCTGCCGAAGGGCGCGAAGTCCTGCGGCACCCCCACGCGCAGCACCCCCGCCTTGCGGATGTCCGCGAGCTGGTCGGCCGACGCCCCCGACGCCAGCCCGAGGAGCGCCAACGCGCCCGCCACCCGCAGCCCGGAACGCCAGACCACTCCATTGTCTTGCAAAACGTTTGTCTTTTTCTGAACAGATTGCATCTTCACCCCTCGATCTTGGGTGAGGTCGGAGGAGTTTTTGAAAAAATGTATAGAATTCCGATCCGGGGGATTTAGACGTTTGTTTCCCGGAGGGCGCGGCGCTCTCTAGGCTGAACCCATGACCGCTTCCCAGACGACCGCGCCGCCTCCGGCCCAGCCTCCCACTCCTACGATCATCGAGGCGCGTGGGGTGGAGAAGCACTTCGGGAGCTTCCACGCCCTGCGCGGCGTGAGTCTCCAGGTCCGTCAGGGCGAGGTCGTCGTCGTCATCGGTCCCTCCGGCAGCGGCAAGTCCACCTTCATCCGCACCCTCAACGCCCTGGACCCCCACGACGCCGGCACCATCGCCATCGACGGCCTGCCCCTTCAGGGCGCCAGGAATCTCGACGCCGTCCGCCGCGAGGTCGGCATGGTCTTCCAGAGCTTCAACCTCTTTCCCACCTCACCGTCCTCGACAACATCACCCTCGCCCCCACCCGCGTGCGCCGTACCGGCAAGGCCGAGGCCGAGCGCCGGGGCCTGGAACTGCTGCGCCGTGTGGGCATCGAGGAGCAGGCGCACAAGTACCCCGCGCAGCTCTCGGGCGGGCAGCAGCAGCGCGTGGCGATCGCCCGGGCGCTGGCGATGGACCCCAAGATCATGCTGTTCGACGAGCCGACCTCGGCGCTGGACCCGGAGATGATCAAGGAAGTGCTGGACGTGATGAAGGAACTGGCGCGAAGCGGGATGACGATGCTGGTGGTGACGCACGAGATGGGCTTCGCGCGGGAGGTGGCGGACCGGATCCTGTTCTTCGACCAGGGCAACATCGTGGAGGACACGACGCCTGAAGCCTTCTACACCCACCCCCAGCACGACCGCGCCAAGCAGTTCCTCAGCAAGATCCTCGGCCACTAGGTCCCGGCGCCGCGCTTCACAGGGGACCGCTCGGCTGGGCATCATGGCGTCCATGTCTTCCGACGCGCCCACTCCGACCCCCGCCTGGCGGCCCCTGGTCCACTTCACGCCCCGGCAGCACTGGATCAACGACCCGAACGGGCTGGTGCAGGTGGGCGAGGTGTACCACCTCTTCTACCAGCACAACCCGCAGGGCCGCGACCACGCCAACATGAGCTGGGGCCACGCCACCAGCCGCGACCTGCTGGGCTGGCAGGAGCACGACGTGGCGCTGCCGGGCCGCGAGGCGCACGCCATCTTCTCGGGCAGCGCGGTGGTGGACACGCACAACACCTCGGGCCTGGGCCAGAGCGGCGACGCCTCACCCCCGGTCGTGGCGCTGTACACGGGCGCCGGGCACTATTGGCAGGCGCAGTACCTCGCCTACAGCCGCGATGCGGGCGAGACCTGGCAGTTCGGCCCGGAGCAGCCCGTGCTCGACGAGGGCCGCGCCGACTTCCGCGACCCCAAGGTGTTCTGGCACGGCCCGAGTGGGCGCTGGGTGAAGGCCGTGGTCTACCCGGACGAGCGGCAGGTCGCCCTGTACGGCTCGCCCGACCTGCACGTCTGGACTCCCCTGAGCGTCTTCGGGCCGGCGGGCGAGACGGGCGGCATCTGGGAAGTGCCCGACCTGTTCCCCCTGACGGACGAGACGGGCCAGGAACACTGGGTCCTGAAGGTGGACGTGTTCGCGGGCGGGCCGCAGGGAGGCACCGGGGCGCAGTATTTCGTGGGGGACTTCGACGGCGCCGTCTTCACGCCCCGTGGCCCGGCGCGCTGGGCCGACTACGGCAAGGACTTCTACGCGGCGATCACCTGGAGCGGCACGCCTGGCCGCTGCCTGTGGACGGCGTGGCAGAGCAGCTGGGACTACGCGACCCGGCTGCCTACCCACCCCTGGCGCGGCGCCCTGACGCTGGCCCGCGAGCTGGGGCTGCGCCGGGACCCGGACGGCGGGCTGTGGCTGACCCAGTTGCCCCTGCAGGAGCTGGACCGTCTGCGTGGCCGCCGCACGCCCCTGCACCTGACCCCGGACAGTCCGGCGACGCTGCCCCTGCCCGCAGGCCGCGCGCTGGACCTGGACCTGCGCCTCGCGCCCGGCACAGTCCTGACCCTGCGGCTGACCTCAGTGGCTGGAGACGAGCTGACCCTGCGCGCCGACCGGGCAGGCGGCACGCTGACGCTGGAGCGCCCGGCGCGCGGCCTCCTGGCCGACGTGGCCGGCTTCGGCGGCGTCCACACGGCCCCCCTGCCCCCGGCCATAGAGCGTGACCTCGACCTGCGCCTCGTGCTGGACACCTCGTCGGTGGAACTCTTCGCGGGGGGCGGCCTGCTGGCCCTCAGCGACCTGCTGTTTCCGGCGGCGGCCCCGGACACGCTGCGCCTGTCGGTAGACGGCGGCGGGGCGACCGGCGAGGCCTGGACCCTGCGCCCGGCGGTTCCGTCGCCGGGCGAGGAGGAAGGCGAACCCGCCTGAGTCCGGCAGCGCCCACGCGGCTCAGGCCCGCCAGATCGCCCAGTGTTCGTCCAGCGCGTCCATCTCCTGCGGGGTCCGGCCTCCCCGGCGCAGCAGCGACAGCACCTGCCCCCGGTGGTGGCTGTCGTGCACGACGATGTGCTGGAGGAAGTGCGCCGGATGCGACTGGTAGGTGCCCTCGCCGTAGGGATCGGGAAAGGACCGGCCCGTCTCCAGGGCGGCCTGCACCGCCCGCAGGGCAGCGGCGTCACCCTCGCGAAACACCGTGCCCAGCACGGCCGGGTCGCGGCTTTCCCAGGCCCAGGGGTTGGCACCCCCGAACGGCGCCATGAGGCCAGCCGCGTGCTCCGGCGAGATCTCCAGCAGCCAGCCCGCACGGAAGGCCGCGAGGTGGCTCAGGTGCCGCGCGACCGTCCAGCCGCCCTCGCCGTCCCGAAGGGCGTATTCCTCGGGGCGGACGGCGGCCAGCAACGTGTCGTTGACGCGTCCATTGCGGCGCAGGGTGTCGAGCAGCAGGTCGGGAACGTTCGGGGTGGGCAGGGTCATGGGGCCTCCTGGGGCGGGGGACGGAGACGGGCGGTCCGCAAAGGTCCGCTCAAGAACCGGCCGGAGCGCCGGGACTACAGTACGCGGATGGACATTCGGGACAAAGTCGTACTGGTCACGGGAGCGTCGTCGGGCATCGGACGGGCGGCGGCCGAACTCTTCGCGGCGCAGGGGGCGAAGGTGGCCCTCGCGGCGAGATCGGCGGACCGGCTGGCCGAGCTGGCAGAGCGGTTGCCCGGTGCGCTGGCCGTGCCCACCGACATGCTCGACGAGGCGGCGGTGGCCCAGATGGTCCGGACCACCCAGGAACACTATGGCCGTATCGACGTGCTCGTGAACAATGCGGGGCGGGGCATGCACGTGCCGGTGTTGGAGGCAAGGCTGGCGGACTACCGGCAACTCCTGGAACTCAACCTCGTCAGCGTGCTGGGGGCCATGCAGCAGGTCGCGCCGGTCATGCAGGCCGGAGGCGGCGGGAGCATCGTGAACATCAGCTCGGGGACGACCAAGGGGCTGTTTCCGGGGCTGGCGCCCTATTCCTCCACCAAGCACGCCCTGAACAACCTCTCGCTCATCGCCCGCACCGAACTCGCGCCGCTGGGGATTACGGTCAGCGTGGTCTACCCCGGCATGACCGACACCGAGTTCGGGCACAACTTGGTCGGGGCCGCGCCGGAACGCGCCGCCGCGTACCGCCGGGGCGACTCGGCGCAGTCGGTGGCCGAACTGATCGTGCGGGCCGTGACGACCGGCGAGGCCGAGGTCTACGCCGCCAGCGTGCAGGCCCGCATGGACGCGGCTCAGCGCCCGTAGAAGGCGGGCGGCTCGGTACCCAGGGCGCGCAGGTACACGTAGCCCTGGCCCCGGTGATGGACTTCGTTGTCCACGGCGTAGATGGCCGCCACCCAGCCGGGCATCTCGCCCCAGGGCAGAGGAGCCACGCGGCCGAACATGGCCGGGTCGATCTGCCCGAACTCGGCCTCGATCCGCGCGCTCAGGGCGTCCCAGGCGGCCAGCAGCTCGGCCTGGGTGCGGGGGGCAGCGGCCCAGGCGGGTTCCTTCCACTCGCCGCTCAGCAGGCCGTCCAGGGTCATCGCGCTGACGAAATGCAGTTCGCCGCCCATCTCGCCGAAAGAGCGCATGGGGGGCGCGGCGCTGAACGTGAAGAGCTGGTCTTCGGGAAACGCGGCGATCACCCGGCGGGTCAGGCGGCGATGCCCCAGCCAGTGGTCCAGAAAGCCGGCGAGCGTCAGGGCGGGGGCAGAGACTTCATGCATTTGCGTAGTCATAGGTGTTCCTCCGCCCATAACGTAACGCCGCTTCCCGTCAGGGGTTGTCGTATTTCTGTGGCAAGCTGGGCCCATGTACGACCCGTCCATGCGCGTGCTGTCGGTGCTGGAGCTGCTCCAGTCGCGCGAAAGCGTGACCGGCGCCGAGCTGAGCCGCGTGCTGGAGGTCAGTCCGCGCACGGTGCAGCGCTACGTGGCGCGGCTTCAGGACCTCGGCATTCCGGTCGAGGGCCGGCGCGGCGTGGGGGGCGCGTACCGGCTGCGCCCGGGCTTCCGGCTGCCGCCCCTGATGTTCAGCGGCGAGGAAGCCCTGAGCCTGTCGCTGGGGCTGCTGGCATTGGGACACCTGGGGCTGCGCGACCTCGCCCCGGCGGCGGACCTCGCGGCGGCCAAGCTGGCGCGCACGCTGCCGGAGGCCCTGCGCGAGGAGGTGCGGGCGCTGCGGCAGGCCGTGCAGCTCGACGCCTCGCCCTGGGTGGTGACGGTCGAGGCCACGCGCATGGGCGCCCTGCTCGCGGCGATGCGCCGGGGCCGGCAGCTCGAATTCGGCTACCGCTCGGGCCGGGGCGAGGCCAGCGTGCGCCGCGCCGACCTGTACCGCGCCGTGCATTTCGGCGGGCGCTGGTACGCGGTCGGGCACTGCCACCTGCGCGGCGAGCGCCGCTCCTTCCGGCTCGACCGCATGGAGGAGGTGCGGGTGCTGGAAGCCACCTTCACGCCGCCCGCCGACTTCGACGCGCTGGCGTGGCTGCGCGCCTCGCTGCCCGAGCCGGCGCAGGGTCACGAGGTCAGCGTGTGGCTGGGCGCTCCGCCCGAGAGCCTGCGCGATCAGCTCTCGGCCTGGGGCACCGACCTGCGGCCCGAGGCCGGCGGCTCGCGCCTGCGCGGCCGGCGCGACCACCTCGACGCCTTCGCCGGGTTCCTGCTGGGTCTGGGCTGCGAGGTCCGGGTGGACAGTCCGCCCGAGCTGCTGCGGTCGGTCGGACGGATCGTGGCCCGCGCCCAGGGGGTGCTGGCGGCCCAGGCCTCCCCCGACTGATCACCGCGCTCAGGGAATCAGGCGCTCGCGGCGCAGCTGCGCGAAGAGGTCGAAAAAGGAAGCTTCGGTGTTCTGGTACACCGAAAAGCCCAGGGCGCGGCTGCGGGCCATGTCGGTCATCACCTCGATGGGGCGGCTCAGGTCGAGGTCGGTGTGCCACGCCGAGGCGAGGCGGTTCAGGTCCGGCTCGGCCAGCCCGTGCCCCGCCGCCAGCTCGGCCCAGGCCGGTCCCTTGTCGGCCAGTTCGGCCTCCAGCGGGCGCACGGTGCCGCCGAAGCCCTGCGCCTCGACGCCGAACCAGTCGGCGACGCGGCCCCACAGGCGGCTCCAGCGGAACACGTCGCCGTTGACCACGTTGAAGGCCTGGTTGTGCGCGGCGGGCGTCTCGGCGGCCCACAGCAGCTGCCGGGCCAGTACGCGGGCATCGGTCACGTCCGACAGGCCCGACCACTGCGCGCCCGACCCCGGCCAGCGCATGGGCTGCCCCGAGGCGCGGCACAGCGAGGCGTAGACGGCGAGGGTGGTACCCAGGTTCATGGCGTTGCCCACCGCCTCCCCGATCAGGGTATGGGGCCGGTGGACGCTCCAGGTAAAGCCGTCGCGCTCGGCCGCGGCATACACCTCGTCCTCCTGGGCGTAGTAGAAGTTGGGCAGGTCCAGGCGCGGCTGGTCCTCGCGCAGCGGCGTGACCGGCAGGCGCTCGCCCTTGGCATAGGCGTCGAAGGGCCCCAGGTAGTGCTTGAGACCCGTGACCAGGGCGACGTGCTGCACCGTGCCCGCCGGCCGCAGGGCGTCCAGCAGGTTGCGGACCATCGCGCTGTTCACCTCGATGTTCAGCGCCTCGGTCTCCTGGCGCAGCCAAGAGGTGAAAAAGACGTGGGTGGGCCGCACCCCGGCGAGCGCCGGCCCCAGCGTTCCGGGGTCGAGCAGGTCGGCCGCGACCGGCAACAGGACCGGAATATCCTGCGCGGGCCTGCGCGCGAGGCCGTACACCGTCCAGCCCTGTTCCGTCAGAAGCTGGGCCAGCGTGCGCCCCGAGAGGCCGGTGGACCCCACGATGAGGGCCGTGCGTGCGGAAGAATCACTCGACATCCGGGCAGTGTAGGGACCGGGGATGGCCGCGCAAGGCGATCCGGGTGGGACCGGGTTCATCTTCGCAAGCAGAACTAACCCCGCAGCTCAAGCCCGTCTGGGGTCTGCCGCGCGGCCCACGACCGCATAGAGGGGATCGCCGCTCAGACGCCCGGCCCGGCGGGGGCTACGGTCCAGGGTGCGGATGTCGGTGAAGTTGCCCGCCTGCCGCAGAAATTCCGCGACGAGTGCGAGGTGCCCGGCGTCGTCGAGTTCGTGCCAGACCCGCACGGCCTTCGTCGGAAAACAGCGGTTGGAGAAGGTGATGACCACCGGCGCGCCGGGCCGCAGCACCCGCCCGACCTCGCGCAGCACCTCGGCCGGCCGGGTCAGGTAATCCACCGACACGCACAGGCCGCAGCCGTCGAAGCTGGCGTCCGGGTAGGGCAGCCGCGCGTCCTCGTTCAGGTTCTGCACCGCGAAGCCGCTCAGGCACGGGTTGGCGGCGAGTTCGCGGCGGTTCATGCCCAGGCCCTCGACCCGGCCGTACTCGACCTCGGGCGGCAGGTGACTGACCCAGGAACTCATGAGGTCCAGCAGGTCGCCGCCCGCCGGAAAATATTCGCGGTACAGCTCCGTGACGGCGGCAATCGCCCCGTCGTCGATGTGGGTCACGAAACGGGGCTGGGCGTAGAAGGCCTCGTCGGGCGTCTCGTCCATGCGGCGAAAGGCGTCGGCCGGAAGATCACTGGACATGCGGCATGGTCCCCCGGCGGCCCGGCGCACACTGCGGGCGGCCTCGCAATATGGGCGCCGGGAAAAGGCGTGCCCCGGTATCTTCTTCCCGAGTTCTGGGCACGGCAGGCTGGCCCCAGCGGAGCGGGCAGGCTGGCCGGGGAAGCGGGGAACGGCTCCTCTGCCCGGCCGCCCCGGCCGGGCATTCTCCCCGAAATCCAGTTCAGCCGACCTGCTCGGCCCCGAAGACCCGGCCCGGCGCGGCGTACTCGTCCCGCGCAGCCACGAGCTGGATCTCGCGGGTGCCCAGACGGTGGGTCAGGTCCAGCAGGGCGTACAGCGCACTCATCGAGAGCGATAGGGCGCGGGCCACGTCGCCCCCGGTCCGCAGATACTGACCGAAAAACAGCGCGGCGATGGCGTCCCCGGTGCCGTTGCGCGGCGGGTCGAGGTCGATGAGCGGCGTGCGGCACAGCCACGCGCCCTCGCCCGTCACGGCGAGCGTCTCGATGACGCCTGCGGGCGCGTCCTGCCGCACGAGACTGGTCACGACCACGATGCGCGGCCCGCCGGGGTTCAGGCGCTCCCGCAGGGCGCGCGCCGCCTCCAGGGCGTGCTCCAGCGTGTCCACCCTGCGGCCGGTGAGGAGTTCGAGCTCGAACTGGTTGGGCGTGACGATGTCGGCCGCCGGAATCGCCTGCGCGCCGATCAGCTCGGGCAGCTCGGGGCGCACGAACACGCCGCGCCCCACGTCGCCCATCACGGGGTCGCAGCAGTACAGCGCGCCGGGGCTGGCCTGCCGCACGCGCGACACGGCCGCAACCACCGCCGCGACGGTGCCTTCGGAGCCCATGTAGCCGCTCAGGACGCCGCTACAGCCCGGCAGGACTCCACGCGCCTCGATGCCGTCGAGCAGCTCGGCCACGAGTTCGGGGGCGAACACTGCGCCGGTCCACGCCCCGTAGCCGGTGTGGTTGGAAAACTGCACGGTGTTCACGGCCCAGACCTCGATACCCAGACATTGCAGCGGGAACATGGCCGCGGCGTTGCCGACGTGGCCGTAGCTGACCCACGACTGGATGCTCAGGAGGTTCAGGGGCGCGGCCGGAAGGGCGGGGGCACTCATCGCGCCCCAGCATAGACGCGCGCCGCCCCGGGTAGGCCGCCCCGGCCCCTCAGGACCCGGCCGGGCCGACCGGAGAGGGCGCGGGCCGGCCCAGGAGGTAGCCCTGCGCGTAGTCCGCGCCCAGCTCGGTCACCAGCCGGAGTTCCTGCGCCGTCTCGACGCCCTCGGCCACCGTCCGGATGCCCAGGTCGTGGGCGTAGCGGATCAGGGCCTCCACGAGCGGCACCCGCGCGTCGTCGCCGTGCAGGTTGCGGATCAGGTCGCGGTCGAGTTTCACGAGGTCCGGACGCAGCGCCGCGAGGTAGGTGAGGCTGGTGTGACCCGCGCCCAGGTCGTCCAGGGCCACCTGCGCGCCTTCGGCCCGGTAGCGTTCCAGAATGCTGGCGAGCAGCTTGAGGTCGGGAAAACTCTCGCTCTCGGTGACCTCGAACAGCAGCCGTCCGAAATCCGCGCCGACCTCCCGGCAGGCCTCGAAGGTGGTGCGCAGGCAGATGTTGGGGTCGTAGACCACGCCCGGCGCGAAGTTGATGAACAGCACCTGCTCCGGCGCGAGCTGAGGGTACACCTGCCGGATGGCCGTGCGCCGGGCCAGGGCGTCGAAGGCGCGGTGTTGCCCCCGGGCCGCCGCCGCGTCCAGCAGCGCGCCTGCCCCGATCAGGTCGCCCTGCCAGCGGGCGCGCACCAGCGCCTCGTAGCCGTAGACCTGCCCGCTCGCCAGCGCCACCACCGGCTGCATATGGAACTCCAGCGCCTGACTGGCCGCCGTGAACCAGCCGCTCAGGAGCCGCCGGACCCAGCGCTCCAGCGGCGCGGCCTGCCAGGGGTCCACCTCCGCGCCGTCCCAGGGCGCGGCCGAGAGTTCGGGGCGTTCGGTCGGGGAGAACGCCTCGAGCAGCGTCCGCAGCCGCTCCGGAACCGCAGGGGTCAGCAGCGCGGCCTCGCCCCGCCACTCGGCCTCCCAGTCCAGGGCGTGCAGGGCCACGCCGAGCTTGCGGCGCAGATAGGGCGAGGCGGCCCGGACCGCCAGGCCGGTGGGCGGGGAGAGATCGGGGTCCAGGGCGTGGCAGTCGCAGGACCTGGACCCGTGTTGCGGACCGTAACTGCCGGCAGAGGGTAAGGATCGTTCGGGACCAGGCATGTCTTTTCCACTCTATAGAGGGCATTCGGAACGGCCCTGAACGTGAGGGAACCGTGAAGCCGCCATAAGGCGGCCCTGCGGCGGGTCAGTTGGAGGGAACGAGGCGGAAGTCGCGGAAGGTCAGGGTGTAGGCGTCGCCCGCCTTGCCCGACGCCCCCAGGAGCTGAAGCTGCGCGCTGGGATTCGTGACCGGCGAGGTGAAGGTGTACGTGTATTCCTTGCCCGTCGCCGTCAGCTCGGCGCTGGCGTCGAGGTAGCGGGCGTAGCTGCCCCCCTGCTCGCCCACGACCACGCCCACCTGGCGCGCGCTGTCGGCCTGACCCGTGAAGCGCAGGGTGTACTTCTGTCCGGCGACCAGCGGCACGTTCACCTGGTTGAGCTGCACGTGCCAGTTGTTGGCCGGGTCCACGTGCGCGACCTTCAGCGAGACGGCCCCGTCCTGCACGCTGGGGGTCAGGCCGCTCGCACCGTTTTCCCACACCGACCAGTAGGCGCTGCCCGCCACACCGGGAATGCCGGGGTCGCCCGTGACGGTAGGCGAGAAGGCCGCGTTGTACAGCAGGTTGCCGTCGGCTGCGGGGGGCCGCGCGCCGGCCACTTCACCCACCGCGCGCACCGACACGTTGTCGAGCCACACGGCGTTGGCCCCGGCGTTCCCGAGGTTGAATTCCAGGCGTGCCGCCGCGTCGGTGATGCCCTTCATGTCGAAGGTAAGGGTCACGCGCTTCTTCTCGGTGCCCAGCGCGACCGTCTGCTCGCCCGAATAGGCCGCGAAGCCCCGGTCCTGGCCGCCGCCGACCTTGACCATCATGGAGCGCGGCGCACTGGCCCAGGCGTCGAAGCTCACCTCGTACTTCTTGCCCGCCTCGATGTTCAGGCCGTCCTGGCGCACCTGCACGGCGTAGTTCACGCTGCCGGGCGCGGTGATGTCGGCCTTCAGTGCCCGGCCCTGCGCCGCGTCGCTGCTCAGGGTCACGGCCCCATCACTCTTGTACAGCGTCCAGTAGGCCGACTGCGGCACGCCGTCCAGGTGCGTCGCGTCGGCGCTTACACGGGGGTCGCTGTCGGGCCACTCGAAGGAATCGTTGTACACGAGGTTGCCGTCCGGTTGCGCGGCGCGGGCCGGGACCGGCGTCCAGGGAAAGCGCGTCTCGGAGCGCGGGCCAGGGCTGGCCGTCTCGCCGGGCAGGGCCCACACGCGCACGTAGTCCACGCGCATCTCGGCCGTGTCGGGGGTCGTGGCGTCGGGGTTGCCGTCGAAGTTGCCCCCCACCGCGAGGTTGAGCAGCAGGTGGAACGGCCGGTCGAAGGGCGCGGGCCAGGGGTACAGGTCGGCGTCGCCCGAGGGCGGGGCCCCCTTCGCCCCCCACCAGCTTGTCTTCGTCTGGGTGAGCTGGCCGTCCACGAACCACTTCAGCACGCCGGGCGTCCACTCCAGGGTATAGGTGTGCCAGCCGTCGGCCGCGCCCCCGTTCGGGTACTCGACGGTCGTGCCCGAATAGACGTTGTTGGGCCACTGCCCGCCGTAGTGGATGGTGTGGGCCACGTTGTTCGGCTTGCTGCCCCAGCCCTCGGCGATGTCGATCTCGCCGCTGGCCGCCCAGGTGCCGTAGGGGCTGGGCTCTTCGGGCAGCATCCAGATGGCGGGCCACATCCCCTTGCCGCGCGGGAACTTGGCGCGGATCTCGAACTTGCCGTAGGCGCGGCTGAACTTGCCCGCCGTGCGCAGCCGCGCCGAGGTCCAGGGAAAGGCCGCGGTGACGCTACCCGCCGGGCCGCTGTAGCTCTCGCGCCGCGCCGTGATGACGAGTTCGCCGTTCTCGACGCGCACGTTCTCGGGGCGGCCGGTGTAGTACTCCAGCTCGTTGTTGCCCCAGCCGGGCACGTACTCGGTGCCCGACATGATGCCGTTGCCGATCTGGGGGGTCCATTTGGCCGCGTCCAGGGCCGTACCGCCGAATTCGTCGCTCCAGACGGTCTGGGCCGCGGGCGAGGTCTGGGCGGTGCAGGCGCTCAGGAGCAGTGCCCCCAGCAGGGAGGCCAGGGACAGGCGCTTCAGGGGTTGGGCGGGCAGGGACTTGGGGGACAGCTTCATGGGGGGCCTCCTGGGGGGCGGGTCGGACTCAGGCTCAGGCTTGGGGGCGGCGCGCCCCTAGGACGGGGCGGAGCCCCCCGGTCTTCCCGGGACGCCCCGCCCACTCCGGCCGGGTTCAGCGCTTGCCCAGGAACGCCTGGTACCACAGGGCGCTGTCTTTCAGGACGCGCTCCTGGGTCGCGTAGTCCACATACACCAGCCCGAAGCGCTTCTCGTAGCCCCAGGCCCACTCGAAGTTGTCCATCAGGCTCCAGGCGAAGTACCCTCGCAGGTCCACCCCGGCCTGCACGGCGTCCAGCAGGGCGCCCAGGTGCGTCTGGAGGTAGGCGACGCGCTCGGAATCGTGCACGGCCCCGTTCTCCAGGCGGTCGGCGTAGGCCGAGCCGTTCTCGGTGATCATCAGCGGGGGCAGGTTGGCGTAGTCGGTCTTCAGGCGCACGAGCAGTTCGGTCAGACCCTGCGGGTAGACTTCCCAGCCCATGTCGGTCACGGGCGCGTCCTCGGGCACGGCACTGCCCTGTTCGCCCACCACGCCGCGCGAGTAGTAGTTCACGCCCATGAAATCGCAGGCCGCACCGATGGTTTCCAGGTCGCCCGGCTCCACCACGGGGGCGTCGTCGCCCGCCGCCGCGAACACGTCCTGCGGGTACTCGCCGCGCAGCAGAGGATCGAGGAACAGGCGGTTGGCCATGCCGTCGGCCAGGCGCGCGGCCTGCACGTCGGCCGGGGCCTCGCTGCGCGGGGTCTGGGGCGTGAGGTTCAGGACGATGCCCACCTGCGAACCGGGCGCGTGGCAGCGGATTTCGGGCACGGCCAGACCATGCCCCAGCAGCAGGCCGTGGGCGGCGGCCAGCGCGAGGCGGCGGTCGCGCAGACCGGGCGCGTGCTCCCCGATCATGTAGCTCAGGATGCTGCTGCACCACGGCTCGTTCAGGGTGGCGTAGCTGCGCACGCGGTCGCCCAGCCGCTCCGCCACGATGCCCGCGTACTCGGCGAAACGGTGGGCCGTGTCGCGGTTCACCCAGCCGCCCGCGTCCTGAAGGGTCTGCGGCAGGTCCCAGTGGTACAGCGTGACGTGCGGCTCGACCCCGCGCGCCATCAGGCCGTCGGTCAGGCGGTCGTAGAAGTCCAGGCCCGCCGTCAGCGCCGGACCGCTGCCCGTGGGCTGGATGCGCGGCCACGCCACGCTGAAGCGGTAGGCGTCCACGCCCAGCGAGGCGATGAGGTCGAGGTCCTCTTCCCAGCGGTGGTAGTGGTCGCAGGCCACGTCGCCGTTGCTGCCGTCGCGGATGCGCCCGGTCTCGCGGCAGAACGTGTCCCAGATGCTCGGGCCGCGCCCGTCCTCGGAGGTCGCGCCCTCGATCTGGAAGGACGAGGTGGCGACGCCGAAGGTGAAGCCCTGGGGAAAGTCGCGCCGGGTCAGGCGGCTGGCGGCCTCGGCGGTGCGGGGGCCGGTGGGGGTGGTCAGGGTGGTCATGGTCAGGCTCCTTGAAAGGACGGAAATTCGGTGGAGGTCGCGCCTGCGGACGGCCGGTCAGCCCTTGGTGGCCCCGGCGGTCAGGCCCTCGATGAGCTGGCGCGAGGCGATGGCGAACAGGATGAGCAGCGGCACCACGGTGAGGGCCACGCCGCACATCAGGGCGCCCCAGTCGGTGTTGGCGATGCCCTGGAGGGTGCGCAGGGCCAGCGGCGCGGTGTAGGTCTCCGACGAGCGGAAGATGATGAGCGGCCCCAGGAAGCCGTTCCACGACTGCACGAAGGTCACGAGGCCCAGGGTCGCCATCGCCGGGCCGGTGAGCGGCACGATGATCTTGCGGAAGATGCCGAACTCGGTCGCGCCGTCGATGCGCGCGGCCTCGACGAGTTCACGCGGAATGGCCGAGCCGATGTACTGGCGCATCAGGAAGATGCCGAACGCACTCGCCATGCCCGGAATCCACAGGGCGCGCGGCGTGTCGATCCAGCCCAGGGCCTGCATGATCAGGGCGAAGGGCACGATGTTCAGGGTGCCCGGCACGAGCATGGTCGCCAGCAGCAGCCCGAACAGCGCGTTGCGGCCCTTGAAGGAATACATGGCGAAGGCGTACCCGGCCAGCGTGCAGAAGAACAGTGTGGTGGCCGTGGTGATGACCGCCAGATACAGGCTGTTCCAGAGGTTGCGCCAGAAGGGCACGCGGTCCATCAGGCTCTGGTAGTTGGCGCTCAGGTTGTCGCCGAACCAGGTGGGCGGGGGCAGCTGGAAGATTTCGGTGCGGCTGTGCGTGGCGAACACGAACATGAAATAGAAGGGCGCGATGGTCAGCACGGCCCCCACGGCGATGAGGAGGTAGGCGGCGAAGCGGGGCAGGCCCGGCAGGAAGCCGCGTGCGGGGGCGGGGCGCGCCTGTTCGGGCTGCCCGGCAGAGGGAGAAACGGTCGTCATCTCAGTTGCCTCCGGCCATGCCGCTGCGGCCGAACAGACGGTTGTTGATCAGGGTGAGGGCGCCGATGACCAGGAACAGCAGCCAGGACATCGCCGCCGCCACGCCCGCGTCGGAGTAGCTCGCGTAGGTGCGGTACATGTACATGATGGTGGTCAGGCCCGCCTGGCCCGCGCCGCCCCCGCCGTTGGTCAGGATGAACGGTTCCTCGAACAGTTGCAGCCCGCCGATGAGGCTCAGGGTCACGGCCACGAACATGATCGGGCGCAGCAGCGGCAGCGTGATGTACCGGAAGCTCTGCCAGCCGGTCGCGCCGTCCACCGAGGCCGCCTCGTACAGTTCCTTGGGAATCGCCTGGAGGCCCGACAGGTACAGCAGCATGTTCCAGCCGGTGTAGCGCCAGATCACGACGAGGGCGATGGACGGCTGCACGTACTCCTTCTCGCCCAGCCAGTTGATCTTGTCGGCCGGAAACAGCCCGCCGATGAGGGGAATGTTGTGCAGGGCGTTGAGCGCCGCGTTGATGACCCCGTACTGCCACGAGAACAGCGTGAAGAAGATCACCGAGATCGCCACGATGGACGTGATGTACGGCAGGAAGTACACGGCCGTCACGAGGTTCTGGAGCTTCTTGAGGCCGCCGTACACCGCGAAGGCCAGCGGAATCGCCAGCAGGTGCTGCGGCAGGCCCGAGAGGACCGCCAGCACGGCCGTATTCTTCAGCGACAGCCAGAAGGTCGGGTCGGTGAGGTTGTCGGTGTAGTTGCGGAACCCCACGAACTTCATGTCGCCCAGGCCGGTGCCGGGCTGCCATTCCTGGAACGACAGGTAGGCGTTGAACAGGATCGGGAACAGCCCGAAGATGAAGAACAGGACGAAAAAGGGACTGATGAAGATGTAGGGCGCGTACCGCCGCTGGAACTCGGCCCAGCCGCCCGCGCGGCGCGGAGGCCGGGAACCGGACGTGGTCTTCGGACTTGCGATCATGTGTCGGTCTCCCCTGCGCGGCGTGTGCCACGCGGCCGGAACGAAGGGCCGCCAGGAAAAAGAAGAAGCGCCGGGAGAGGAGGCCGGAGGCGACGACTCGCCCCACCTCCCCCCGGCGCCCCGGCGCGGCTCAGCGCGCGCGGCGGGCGATCAGGCGGTTGGCTTCGGTCAGCGCGGTGTTGACGTCCTTGCTGCCGTCGAGCACGGTCGCCAGCGAGTCGTTCACGATCTGTTCGGCGATGGGGTCCAGGCGGTTGACGTCGAGCGGCTGGATCTTCAGGGCGGCCTGACGCCACTGGATGCGGGCCTTCTGGCCGCCCAGGTAGGCCACGCCCTCGTTGAAGATGCTGTCGTTGGCGGCCGAGCGCAGCGCGGGGAAGGCGCCGGTCGTCTTGAACGCGAGCACCTGCTGGGCCGAGTTGGTCGTGAGGTACTTGATGAGGTTCCAGGCCTCGGTCTTGTTCTGGCTCTGCTGCGGGATGGCGTAGAAGGAGCCGCCCCAGCTCGCGAAGGTGCCGCCGGGCAGGTTCTGCGAGGCCCACTTGCCGCTGTAGTCCTTGGCGAGCCAGTTCTGCATGTGGCCCACGAGCCACGCGCCCGAGAACTCGGTGGCGAGGTTGCCCTTCTGGAAGGCGGTGGTCCAGTCGGGCGAGAAGGCCGAGCCGGCGCGCGCGTCGAGCTTGGCGTCACGGATCTGCTTGGCGACCGTGAAGGCGCGCACGAAGCGGGCATTGTCGGGGCCGACGAGCACCTTGCCGGTCTTGTCGAAGTACAGCCCCTCGCCGGACTTCAGGCCGGTGCGGATGATGATCTGGGCGGCCTCGCCGGCGTCGGGGATCAGGAAGCTGCCGGGGTTGGCGGCGACGACCTTCTTGCCGTTGGCGATGTAGCTCTCCCAGCTCTGGTTCATGGCGGTGGCGCTCACGCCCGCCTTCTTGAGCATGTCGGAGCGGTAGAACATCGCGCCCGGGCCGATGTCGGTGGGCATGGCGACCATGCGGCCGTCCTGGGTCATGGCCTGCGGGTAGGTGTAGGCCACGAACTGCGAGCGGTACTGCGCGGCGTTGTAGGGCGCCTTGGCGATGTCCACCAGGCCGTTGCCCTCGGCGAACTTGGCGATGTAGCCGAAGTCCACCGCCTCGACGTCGTTCGCGCCCTTGCCGGTCGAGAGCGCGGTGGTCAGCGCGGTGTGGTGGTCGGCGTAGGCCAGCGAGTTCACCTTGACCGTCACGTTGGGGTACAGCTTGTAGAAGCCGGGCAGCGCCGCCTTGACCACGCTGTCGAGGTCGGGGAAGACGCCGATGGTGATGGTCTTCTTGGTCTGGGCCGAGGCCGTGGGCAGAGCAGCGGCCGTGACGAGCGCGAGCGACACCATGAGCAGTTTGCGCATAGGAACAACCTCCGAAATCGGGAGTGAAAAGGGGCCTGCCGGGCAGGCGGCCGGCGGAGACCGACCGGAGACCGGCGGCCAGGGCAGAAGCACACAGACGCGGATGTCTGCGCGGCGGAACACTTGGGTTGAGCTTGACGAGAGCTTAAGACCTTCTGAAAGCGTTGTCAAGAAAGCCTTTTCAGCTTCCTGACAGCTAAATCGTTCCAGAACGACTTAGGGGCGGCCCCCCTCTCTCCCTCGGAGCCAGAAGAAGCGGCCGGGTGGGCGGAAAGGCTTCCAGTCCCCGGTGGGTTTGTGTCGGGACGTCCGGTCAGACGGAAGCGACCCGGTCCACTCGGGAGCCGGGCCGTTCTGAAACGGGTTTCACGGGCGGCGGGAGGCCACCGATTCGCGCAGCTGCAACTCCAGCCGGGGATTGAAGGTGGGCACGTCCTCGCCCAGCAGCCGCCCCAGCACGAAGCGGGCGAGCCACTGCCCCATCTCCTCCATCGGCTGCCGGACCGAGGTCAGGGGCGGGGTGGTGTAGCACGACCCCGGCAGGTCGTCGAAGCCCACGAGCGACACGTCCTCGGGCACGCGGATGCCCAGGCGGTACAGCGCCAGCCGTGCCCCGTAGGCCATCTGGTCGTTCGCGCAGAACGCGGCCGTGATGTCGGGGTGGGCCGCGAGCAGGCGCTGCATGCCGATGAGGCCCGAGGGCTCGCGGAAATCGCCCTGCACCACCAGCGAGGGCACGTAGGCCACCCCGCGCGATTCCAGCGCGTCACGGTAGCCGCCCAGCCGCTCCTGGGCGTCTTCCTGGTCGGCGAGGCCCATGATGTGCCCGATGACCCGGTGGCCCCGGTCGAGCAGGTGCGTGACGAGGTCGCGCGACGCCTGGCGGTTGTTCAGGGCGAGGCTGGCCCCGCCGTACTCGCTCAGGTCGAGTGGCCGTCCCAGCACCGCCACCGGCAGCCGCGCGGCGAGGTCGCGCAGTTCCTGGTCGGGCAACTGGCCCCCCAGCACGATGAGGGCCTCGACCCGGCGCGCGAGCAGCAGCTCGACGGCGTGCTCCTCCTCGTCGGTGCGCCAGTGCCCGCTGATGATGATGGGCGAATAGCCGCTGCCCATCAGCCCGCGTTCGATGCCGCTCAGGGCGTCGTTGTAGAAGGGACTGGCGATGTCCTGGGTCAGCACGCCAATACTGCCCGACGCCCCGGTCGCCAGCCCGCGCGCGAAGGCGTTGGGCCGGTAGCCCAGCAGGTCGATGGCGCGGCGCACCGACTGTTCCTTGTCGCCCTTCACGCGGGCGGTGCCGTTCAGGATGCGCGAGACGGTGCTGGGGGACACCCCGGCCTCGCGGGCCACTTCTGCCAGGGTGACGTTGCGGATCATGTGCGGAGTATAGCCCTGAAAGCGGTTTCAGATGGGACGGCGGTCTGGGCAGAGCATGGCGCCGGAACAGTGGGAAAGGTCCGAACGGCGAGTCGGACGGCGGGCCTCTTTCCGGTCGAGTGTTCGGCCCGCCTCCTTCCGTGCGGCGGGCCGCCCTCTCCCCTCCCCGGTATCCGCCTCAGCGCCAGCTCGACAGGTCGCCGGGCAGGTGGGCCGTCTCGTTGAAGGTGTCCAGGCTGACGCGCCCGCCCCCGAAGGTCAGGCGGGTCAGGCTGCCGTTCTTCACGCGCCAGTTGAGCTTCAGGGCCGCCGCGTCGGGCGCGTCCAGGCACAGGGCGACCGCCAGCCCGATCACGCCGCCGCTCGTGAAGGCCAGCACCGTGCTGCCGGAGGGCAGGGCCAGCACATCGGTCAGGGCCGCGCGCACCCGCGCGCGGAAGTCGGCCCAGCCCTCGACCTCAGGGTGGGTCACGTCGCCCGATTGCCACGCACCTGCGAGCGTTTCGAGCAGGCCCTGAAAGGCCCGGTTGCGCTCGGGGCCACCCTCGGCCCGCCGCGCCCGGAAGGCCGCCACCTGCGCGGCGAACTCGGCGTTGCGGGCGGCGTAGAGGGGCGAGAGCGTGCGGATCAGGCCGTCGCCGTCGTACTCGGCCAGCCGGGGCTCCTCCCGGGGGGCGGGCCAGTTGCCTGCCCCACCGGCAGCCTCGGCCGCGAGCAGGGCCGTGCGGCGCTGGCGCACCAGGGGGCCGTGCAGGACATGGGTGGGCACAGTGACCAGCGCGGCGAGGCGCTCGCCCACCGCGCGGGCCTGCGCCTCGCCCAGCGGCGAGAGGCGGTCGGTGTCGGCCTCGAAGGGGGTCGCCTGCCCGTGGCGAATCAGGACGAGTTCACTCATCGGCCGGCTGGAAGGCCGCGTCGTCGCCCTCCGCACCCTCTGCGACGCGCCGCCACGCTTCCCCGATGAGCCACGCCGCCTGGGCGGCCAGCGGCGCGAAGCGGGGGTCCTGGGTCTGGCCGGCGCGGTAGCGCGCGAAGATCTGGAGGACGATCACCGCGAGCTTGAAGTGCCCCAGCACCTCGTACCACGCCACGTTGCCCACGTCGCGCCCGCTGCGCTCGGCGTAGCGCGCCAGGAATTCCTCGCGGGTCAGGAAGCCCCGGTCGCTGGCGGCGGCCCCCACGCGGCTGCGCGCGCCGCCGGGCTGCTCGGGCATGGTCCAATAGGTCAGGCTCAGGCCCAGGTCGGCCAGGGGATCGCCCAGGGTGGTCATCTCCCAGTCGAGCAGGGCGGTGACGTGCGCGGGGTCGGCCTCGGCGAACATCAGGTTGTCGAGCTTGAAGTCGTTGTGCACCAGCGTATGCGCGCTCTCGGGCGGCGTGTGGGCCTCAAGCCACGCGATGACCAGTTCGTCGCGCAGTTCGGCGGGCGGGGGCAGGTCGCCCGAATCCTTCAGCAGATCACGCGCGCGCCGCCAGCGCCCGGCCCAGCCCTCGACCTGACGGCGATTGAAGCCCTCGGGGCGGCCCAGGTCGCTCAGGCCCGCCGCGCCGATATCCACCGCGTGCAGAGCCGCGAGCGTATCCACCAGCGCCTCCGAGAGCTGCCGGGGAGCGTCCGGGTTCGCCGCGTACTCGCCGGGCAGCCGCGACCGCACGACCACGCCCCGGCGCCGCTCCATGAGGTAGAAGGGCGCGCCCAGCACCGCCACGTCCTCGACGAGCAGCGCGGGCCGGGGGGCCGCCGGGAACACCGGACTGACCCGCTCCAGCAGCCGGAATTCGCGGGCCATGTCGTGCGCGCCCTTGGCGACCGGCCCCAGCGGCGCGCGGCGCAGCACGTATTCGGTATCGCCCATCCGCAGCAGGTAGGTCAGGTTGGAAAAGCCGCCCGGAAACTGCCGCACTTCCAGCGCGTCCACGTCTCCGGCGACCTTGCCGCGCAGGGCCTCGCGCAGCGCCTCCAGCGGCAGTTCCTCGCCGGGGCGCACCGGGGCGGCGTCGGGCTGGCTCACCCCTGCTCTCCGCCCTGAACCGGGCCAGTAGGGGCGGCTCCGGCGGAAGCCCCGCCGTGCCCGGCGATCAGCGCCATCGCCTTGACGCGCAGGCGGCGCATCTTGCCGATCCAGCCGTCGTAGTCGCCAGCCTTGTTCTGGAACGAGACGAGGGTGGTCGGATGCGTGGTGACCAGGAATCCGTCGCGGCGCAGCACCTCCAGCGTCTTCTCGACGAGTTCGTCGGTGCTGATGGCGGTCTGTTGCAGGATCGGCGCGTTCTGGATCATGGGGGTCCAGACGCCCTCGGGGCACAGGCACGACACCCGGATGCCCCGGTCGCCGTAGGTCACGGCCAGCCACTCGGCGAAGGCCAGGGCCGCGTGCTTGGTCACCGCATAGGGCGCCGAGTGCAGTTCGGTGAGCAGGCCCGCCGCCGACGCCGTGTTCAGCAGGTGGCCCTCGCCGCGCCCCAGCATGTGCGGCAGCAGGTGGCGCGCGGCCCAGACGTGGCTCATCACGTTGACGCGGTGGATCAGGTCCCAGGTCTTGTCGGGCGTTTCCGGCCCCTCGCCGACCGCAATGCCCGCATTCGAGCAGAACAGGTCAATGCGGCCTTCCTGCGCCAGCACGTCGTCGATCAGGCCCTTGACGCCGTCCTCCTGCCCGATGTCGGCGGCCACGAAGCGCGCGCCGATCTCAGCGGCCTTCTGCGCGCCCAGCTCGGCGTTGCGGTCGGAGGCGACCACAGTGGCCCCCTCCTGCACGAAACGGGTCGAGAGGGCCAGCCCGATGCCCGAGGCCGCGCCGGTCACGACGATCACTTTACCGTTGAAGTCCATAGATACCTTCCTTGATTCAGGTTCCGTCCAGTGAGAGCTTGTGGATTCCACATTGACGGCATTGAAAGAGATGTACGGTCATTGATCCGCTCTCGGCACATTCCAATATGTCCTTGGCGTCCCACTGTTTAGAGATGTTTCGCGCTAAAGCCTGCGCCTCGGCCACAACATCGGAAGCCGCTGCCAATTCAGGGGACTCGGATGGAATGAGAACGCCGAGATACACACAGCATTCATGACAATGGTCAGGCCAGAAGATGGGATTCCAGATCACGACGCGCGGGGTCTGCCGCAGGACTGCCAAGACGCTCTCGGCACTGGCTTCTTCCGAGAAATCAGCATCCTGAAACTGTCCGTCGTATCTGGCTGCCGCCTGACCGTCTGCCACACACCACGGACAGAGGGCTTCCGGCTTCTCCTGTGCGTAGATCCCGCCGACATAGGCCCACGTTCTGGCCAGACCGCAAACACCACAGGTGATGTCCTGTCGCACGATCCGCTCATCACCGATCGGGTCAGCGTAATACGGAAACTGCGGCAGCACCCCGCTCACTCCTTGTCCCTACGCCTTGTCCCCAAGCCGGGTTTCGACTTTTCGGCTCCGCAGATCCAGGCCCTGGCGACGGAATTCTTCCTTGGCGACGGTGCCCACATGCACGATGTCGGGGCCGTCGGCCAGGCGCAGCGTGCGGGCCTGGGCGTACATCATCGCCAGAGGCGTGTCCTGCGAGACGCCCTCGCCGCCGTACACCTGGATGGCCCGGTCGATGACCTTCAGGGCGACGTTGGGCGCGACCACCTTGATGGCCGCGATCTGGCCGCGCGCCTCCTTGTTGCCCACCGTGTCCATCATGTGCGCGGCGTGCATGGTCAGCAGCCGCGCCTGATCGATCTCCATGCGGCTCTGCGCGACGAGTTCCTGCACGTGCTGGTGCGCCGCCAGCGGTTTGCCGAAGGCCACGCGGCGCCCCGCGCGGGCCACCATCAGTTCCAGCGCCCGCTCGGCCTGCCCGATCAGTCTCATGCAGTGGTGGATGCGCCCCGGCCCCAGCCGCCCCTGCGCGATCTCGAAGCCCCGGCCCTCGCCCAGCAGCAGGTTGCTGGCGGGCACGCGCACGTCCTTGAAGGTCATCTGCATGTGGCCGTGCGGCGCGTCGTCGTAGCCGAACACGGTCAGGGGACGCTCGGTGGTCACGCCCGGCGCGTCCAGCGGCACCAGGATCATGGACTGCTGGAGATGACGCTCGGCGCCGGGGTCGGTCTTGCCCATAAAGATGCTGACCTTGCAGCGCGAGTCGCCCGCCCCACTCGACCACCACTTGCGCCCGTTGATGACGTACTCGTCGCCGTCACGCACGATGCTCGACTGGATGTTGGTCGCGTCGCTGCTCGCCACGTCCGGCTCGGTCATCGAGAAGGCCGAGCGGATCTCGCCGTTCAGCAGGGGCACGAGCCACTGCGACTGCTGCTCGGGCGTGCCGTAACGGGCCAGCACCTCCATGTTGCCGGTATCGGGGGCGCCGCAGTTGAAGACCTCGGGGGCCCACCACACCCGCCCCATGATCTCGCACAGGGGCGCGTATTCCAGGTTGCTCAGGCCTGGCCCGAACGCGCCGTCCGGGTCGCTGGCGGGCGGCAGAAAGAGGTTCCACAGGCCCTCGGCGCGCGCCCTGGGCTTGAGGTCCTCGATGAGCTGGATATGCGCCCAGCGGTTGCCCTCGTTGCGCTGGCGCTCGAATTCCTGCTCGTTGGGGTAGATGTGCTCGGCCATGAACGCCAGCAGCCGCCCACGCAGCTCGGCCGTGCGCGGTGAAACGTCGAATAGGGTCATAGGAATGCCTCCGGACACAGGCGGACCTTCACAGGTACACCCGGAAGATGCTGTCGGCCACACAGGCGGGCCGGGCCTCGCCCTCGATCTCGATGGTGTTCTGCACGGTGATCTGCACGTAGTCCGGTCCCGGCTCCACGCTCTGGAGAACGGCGTGGTTGCGCAGCCGCGCCCCAATGCGCACGGGCGCGACGAAGCGCACCTTGTTCAGGCCGTAGTTCACGGTCAGGCGGCTGTTCTCGATCTTCACGCCGCCGCCCTGCACCGAGAATTCGCCCGCCAGCAGCGACAGGGTCAGGAATCCGTGCGCGATGGGCGCGCCGAAGGGACCGGCCGCCGCCCGCTCGGGGTCCACGTGGATGAACTGGTGGTCGCCGGTCGCCTGCGCGAAGGCGTTCACACGCTCCTGCGTGACCGGCACCCAGGCCGACCGGGCGATCTCCTGCCCGATGTGGGCGGGCAGTTCTTCGGGGGTCACGGCTGCACGCTCATACCGCGCTGACGCCGCCGTCCACGGCGATGTTCTGGCCGGTCACGAAGGTCGAGGCGTCGCTGGCGAGCAGCAGCGCCAGCCCCTTGAGGTCCTCGGGGCCGCCCAGACGGCGCATGGGCGTGTGGTCCAGGATGGCCTGCTCGCCGTAGGCCAGCGTGCCGCGCGTCATCTTGGTCGGGAAGTAGCCGGGGCAGATGCTGTTGACCGTCACGCCGCGCGCCGCGACCTCCGAGGACAGGGCACGCGTGAAGTTCACGAGGCCGCCCTTGGAAGTGTTGTAGGCCAGCGTGGGGGTCATGCCGGGGTCGTTGCCCTGCAAGCCCGCCACGCTCGCCACGTTGATGATCCGGCCCCAGCCGCGCGGCAGCATGCAGCGGCGCAGCACACTCTGGGTCAGCACGAAGGTGCCGTTGAGGTTGACGTTCATGACCTTCATCCAGGCGTCGAGCGGGTGCTCGACCGTCGGCGCGCCCCAGGTCGCCCCGGCGTTGTTGACCAGGATGTCGATCTCGCCCACCTCCGAGACGACGCGCCCGACGAGCGGGTCCAGCGACGCGAAATCGCCCAGGTCGTTGGCGTACACCGACGCCGTGATCCCCAGGCCGCCCAGATGCGCCAGGGCCTCGTCGAGTTCGTTCTGCTTGCGGGCGGTCAGGACCACGCGCGCGCCGTATTCGCCCAGCGCCTCGGCGATCTGGAGTCCCAGGCCACGCGAGCCGCCGGTGATGAGCGCCGTCTTGCCGGACAGGTCGAAGAGTTCCTTCAGGGCCATCGTTTGCCTCCACAGGTTGGAATGTGAGGGCAGCATAGGCCGGAATTTACGTGCGCGTCAATTGTGTCCGCTCAGGGATGCTCTGGGGACCGGATAAAAAGAGGGGCGACGGCCGCCGCACCGTCGCCTCCCTGCCCTCCCCGCCGTATTGCTCGCCTCAGCCCCGGCTGACGGGGATGTACTGCCGGCCCTGCATGTCCCACAGCACGTCGAAGTCGCGCTCGGTCAGGGCGACGTTGGGGCCGCTGATCGAGTCGCTCATAATCAGGATGCCCTGCGTCTCGTCGTAGCCGCGCACCACGCGGAAGTGAGGGGTCTTGCCGTAGACGCTGTGGTACTGCAACACGATGACCGGATGCCCGGCCGCGAGCTCGTCCTTGATGGCCTCGACCGTGCCGCTGCGCCGCAGCGGGGCCCGGAAGCCCTGGCGCACGAGCAGGTCGGAGACGTCGCGGGTCTGGGTGTAGCCGCCGGTCGGCCGCAGGACTTGCTGGTAGTCGCGCTGCGAAACCTGCTTCCCGAAAGCGCGCATCACGCTCGCCACGCTGGCCGGACCGCAGTTGTTGAAGGTCTGGGCCTCGTAGCCCACCTGGAGGTACACACTCTGGGGCCGCGCCCCGAAGCCCCCGCCGGTCGAGGCCGCGCGCAGGGTCGGGCCTGCGGCGACCGGCAGCCGCGAGGGCGTGAACAGGCCGCGCTCCAGGCGCGTACTCGTCGGGCGCTGCGGCGCGCGGATGGGCGTGGCCGAGAGGACCACCGGGGCCGTCTGGGGGGCCGGACCCAGCACCTGCGCGGCAGGCTGGACCGCCGCCGGCCCCGGCTGCGCCACGGTCCCCACGCTACCGGCCGGCGGCAGGGGCGGCAGGGCCGAGACGCCGCCCGGCAGCGTGAGCACCTGTCCGAGTTGCAGGGTGCTGGTGCTCAGGCGGTTCAGGGCCATGAGGGCCTCGACCGTGCTGCCGCTGCGCCGCGCCACGTTGTACAGGGTATCGCCGGTCTGGACCGTATACCCGGCCGCGCCGGCCAGCCCCCCGAGGGTCAGGGTCAGGGCGGCCAGCAGGCTGCGTGCACGCATTACTCGGACCTTCCGGACAGCGGGCGAACTTCGGCTTGGCAGGGCATCGCCGCGAATTCTGACACAGGTCACTTTAGTTTTGCATTAATCCGCTCTCACCGCGTCCTCCGAAAGACGGACGTGACACCGGCGGTCCTCAGGCGTCCCTTACCTCGGCCCCCGTCCGGGCGCGCAGCTCTTCCAACGGAACCCCCGGCGCACATTCGGCCACGACGAAGCCCGAAGCCGTGATGTCCAGCACCCCCAGTTCGGTGATCACCCGCTGCACCACGCCCTGACCGGTCAGCGGCAGCGTGCACTCGCGCAGCAGTTTGGGTGCGCCGTCCCGCGCCGCATGCTCCATGAGTACCACCACGCGCCGTACCCCGGCCACGAGGTCCATCGCGCCGCCCATCCCCTTGACCATCTTGCCCGGAATCATCCAGTTGGCGAGGTCGCCGCGCTCGCTCACCTGCATGGCCCCCAGAATCGCGAGGTCCACGTGCCCTCCCCGGATCATGGCGAACGATTCGGCACTCGAGAAGAAGCTCGCGCCCGGCTGCGCCGTCACCGTCTGCTTGCCCGCGTTGATCAGGTCCGGGTCCACCTCGTCCTCGGCAGGAAAAGGCCCGATCCCCAGCAGGCCATTTTCGGATTGCAGGGTCACGTCCATGCCCACCGGGATGTGGTTGGCGACCAGCGTGGGCAGCCCGATTCCCAGGTTCACGTACATGCCGCCGCGCAGCTCCCGCGCCGCGCGGGCCGCCATCTCGTCGCGCGACCAGCTCACGCGGCGCTCCCGGCACGCACGGTGCGCTGCTCGACGCGCTTCTCGGGCTGCGCGTTCAGGACCACGCGCTGCACGTAGATCCCCGGCGTAACGATGTGGTCAGGGTCCAGCTCGCCCACCTCCACGATCTCCTCGACCTCCGCCACCGTCAGGCGGCCACAGGTCGCCACCACCGGATTGAAGTTCTGGGCGGTCTTGCGGTACACGAGGTTGCCCGCGCGGTCGGCCTTCCAGGCCTTGACGAGCGCGAGGTCGGCCACGATGCCCCGCTCGAGCAGGTAGGTCTGGCCGCCGAACTCCTTGTGCTCCTTGCCTTCGGCGACGACCGTGCCCACGCCGGTGCGGGTGTAGAAGCCGGGGATGCCCGCGCCGCCGGCCCGCAGGCGCTCGGCCAGGGTGCCCTGCGGGGTGAATTCGAGTTCCAGCTCGCCGGCGAGGTACTGGCGCTCGAATTCCTTGTTCTCGCCCACGTAGCTGGAGATCATGCGGCGGATCTGGCGGGTGCGCAGCAGCAGACCCAGCCCGAAGTCGTCCACACCCGCGTTGTTGCTCGCCACCGTCAGGTCGCGCGCGCCGCTGTCACGCAGGGCGAGGATGAGGGCCTCGGGAATGCCGCACAGCCCGAAGCCCCCCACCGCCACCGTCTGCCCGTCCTGCACGGCTCCGCGCAGCGCGTCGGCCGCGCTTGCATATTCTTTGTTCATTGTGGCCCCAGTGTAGTACGCCCGCCGGAAGGCGGCCGGCGGGGGGCCGGTCCTGGGGTCAGTCTCCGGCGACACCGAAGCGGTAACGGGTGTGCGAGCGGTATTCCTGGCCCGGGTCCAGGCGGGTGGACGGAAACTCCGGACGGTTGGGACTGTCGGGGTAGTGCTGGGTTTCCAGACACAGCCCCCAGTGCTTGGTGTAGGCCTGCCCCGCGCGCCCCGGCTGCCCGGTCAGGAAGTTGCCGCTGTAGACCTGCACGCCCGGCTCGCTGGTCCAGACCTCCAGGGTGCGGCCACGGTCCGGCTCGCGCAGGTGGGCGGCGCGGCGCAGGCCTGCGGCGTCCGGCTCTCCCCCCAGCACGAAGGTGTGGTCGTAGCCCCCCGCGAGGCGCAGCTGCTCGTGGTCGTCCCCGATACGTGCACCGACCGGCCGCGCGTCCCGGAAGTCCAGCGGCGTACCCTGCACCCGCGCCGGCCCGCCGGCCGGGATCATGTCGGCGCGCACGGGCACGAACTGCTCGGCCGGGACCTCCAGCACATGCCCGAGCACGTCGCGCCCGCCGTGAAGGTTCCAGTAGGTATGGTTGGTCAGGTTGACCACCGTGGGCCGGTCGGTCCGTGCGCGGTATAGCAGGTCCAGGGTGCCGTCGGCGCTCAGACGGTACGTGACCGACACGTCCAGCGCGCCGGGAAAGCCCTGCTCGCCGTCTGGGCTGCGGCGGGTCAGGGTCAGGCTCAGGGCGGCTTCGTCCTCGCGCGTCTCGGCGGCCCAGTCGTGCTGGTCGAAGCCCTCCGGCCCGCCGTGCAGGGTGTTGGGGCCGTCGTTGCGGGGCAGGGTGAAGGTCTCGCCGTCCAGCACGAAGCGGCCCGCCTCGATGCGGTTGCCGTAGCGGCCGACCAGCGCGCCGAAGAAGGACGCCGTGGCCCGGTCGAAGTAGGGCGCGGCCGTGTCGTGACCGAGCGTGATCTCGTTCCACACGCCCTGGCGGTCGGGAGTGCGGACCCCGGTGATGACGCCCCCATAGGTCATGACCCGGACCTCGGCGGTGGGCGAGGCCAGCGTGAAGCGCCGCACGTCGTGACCGGCCGGGCTGCGGCCCCAGGGTTCACTGCTCAGTTTCAGGACGGACATGCGCCCCACTATGCCCGAGCCTGCGCCCCCGGACCCGCGTGCCCGTGTCTGGGGAACCGCTCAGGCGTCGATCAGGCCCAGCGAGAGCCCCAGCGCCGCCGCGCCCATGCGGTCGGCCACCCCCAGCTTGCTCAGGATGCGCTCGACATGGATCTTGGCAGTCCCGGCGCGGATGCCCAGGGCCGCCCCGATCTCGGGGTTGCTCAGGCCGCGCGAGACTAACGTCAGCACCTCGCGCTCCCGTGTGGTCAGCAGGGCGCTGTCGGGGCTGAGGCGGCCGGCGCGGGTACGCAGCGCCGCCCGGCGCAGCAGGGGGGGCCGCACCGAGCGCGCCAGTTCGGCCGAGAGCCTCAGCAGTTGCGCCGCCGCGCCCACCTGCGCGCCCAGGACGTCCAATGCGGTCCGGTCCTCGGGACCGAGGTCGCGCAGCTCGGGGCCGGTCAGGACCAGGCTGCCCAGCACCCGCGCCCCCGCGCTGACCGGCACGCGCAGCGCGGCTCCGGCGGCCAGGGGCCGCGCCTCGGTCCAGGGCTCGGCCGCGTCGACCGGGTGCGGCGTTTCCGGCCGCGGCTCTTCCGTGTGGCGGGCCTGCGCCCCCTGCGCCAGCCAGTCGTGCAGCTCGGGGGGCGGCGCGCCCCGGCCCAGCAGCACCCGGCCCCGGAGATCGAGCCCCCAGCCCCGGTCCGCGCCGCAGAACGGCGCGGCGCGGCGCAGGCCCGCCTCCCAGACGCCGCGCTCGTCCAGCGGGCGGCGCAGGTCGCGGCTCAGGTCGGCCAGCAGCCGCAGCCGCGCCGCGTCGGCCACGTCCCGCGACACACGGCACGCGCCCTGCTCCTGCGTGATCTGCGCGGCTGAAAGTTTCATGACTACAGTATGGCGAGGAAGTGCCGACAAATGAACGCAGGCCAGCGCGGCGTGCCCCGGCCTGGCCTGCGCGGATCAGCGTATTCCGTTGCTCAGAGCGGCGAAAAGACGAACTTGTCGCTGGTCCCGCCGCGCAGGACGCTCTCGGTATGCTCGCCGAGGTACGTGTTGCCGGTCACGGCTTCCAGGGCGCCCCACACGGCGCCGAGCGTGAAGGTGCACTTGCGGTCGCTGCCCTGCGGCTCGCCGGCCGAGCAGACGGTGTCCTGCGTCTCGATGACGACGTTCTCGCCCTCGTAGTACGCCCGGTGGACGGCGGCCAGACGGGTGCCGTCGCGGCCGATGGCCTGGTTGAGGAGGCCGGCGAGCTGCTCGACCGGCACGTTGCTGCCCGTCAGGTTCAGGCTGGCCACGAGGTCACGGCCACGCACCTTTCCGGCGCGGGTGAAGACGACGGCCGCGCCGTCCGGGCCGAGGGTGTCCTCGACGCCGACGATGACGGCTTTGAAACAGACGACCGAGCTGAATTCGCCCAGCTCGCTCCGGACATATGAATCGGTGGCAGTGGTCATGGTGGTTCTCCTGGGATAGAGGCTCGAAAGGATGGCTTTGAGGCCGTCGCCGGACGCGGTCATGGCTGGAGGGTCCGGGCGGGGGGGCTTAGAGGATGCCGGCGACTTCCTGCGCAGCGTCGCGGGCTTCCATGTGCAGCAGCCCGAGGTTCACGCCGGTCGGGGCCACGACGGCCAGCACGCCCTTGGCGCCCGCCGCGTAGATGTACACCTGGCCGTCGCTGCCGCCCACGCTCATGTCGGTCAGGGCGCCCGAGCCCAGGGTGTCGTTGATGCGCTTGCCCAGGCCCAGGGCGGTCGCGGCCATCGCGGCCACGCGGTTGGCGTCGGTGCCCGTCCCCATCGTCTGGGCGATGGGCAGGCCGTCCACGGTGGCGATCAGGGCGCCGCGCAGTTCCGGCAGGGCGGCGCGCAGGGTGGTCAGGGTGGTGTTCAGGCGGTCTTGCTTGCTCAGGGTCGCGGTCATGGGAAACTCCTTGCAGGGTTCAGAAGAGGGGCGAAAGGCCGGCGTTCGGGGCAGAAACGCCGGAGGCGGCGTTCAGGGTGAGTTCCAGAAGGTGGGCGAGGACCTGGCGGGCGTCCTCTTCCGAGGTGGCGTTCAGGCCCAGGACGCGGTCGGCAGGCAGGTCGAAATACAGCGCGACGTCCTCGGGCGACCAGACACGCGGCTGGTCCTGGCGGGTCACGCCGATCACGAAGGGCACGGCGATACGGCTGGTGATGAACTCGAAGATGTTGCGGGCCGGCAGGAAGTCCTGCGGGCGGTCCCCGGCGACGAGCAGCACCAGGCCCAGCGCGCCCTCACACAGCACTTCCCACATGAAGCTGAAGCGGTCCTGGCCGGGCGTGCCGTAGAGGTGCAGTTCCTGGCCGCCCAGGACGAGCGTGCCGTAGTCGAAGGCGACCGTGGTATTGGCCTTGCCGATGTCCTCGCTGGCCTCGGCCTCGGTGGCGACGACCGGGGTCTGCGAGAGGGTCTGGACGAAGGTGGTCTTGCCGGCCCCGACCGGGCCGGAGACGACCAGTTTCAGGGGCAGGGCGCTGGGAAAGGTCATGCGGCTCCAGAGCCGGTGAGGCGGCGCAGCGCGCCCAGCAACCGGCGCAGCAGGGGGGCCGGGGCCACCGGAGCGGCCACGTCTGCGGAGGAAGGGACAAGGGACGGACCGGGGGTGGGGGCCGGGGCAGAGGCAGAGAGGGCCACGGTCCGCAGCGGGGCGATCAGGCCGGCGGCGCGCAGGCGGTGCAGCGTGAGCAGCAGCTCGGCTTCGGGCTGGCCGGTCTGACGGGCGAGATCGGCGGCGCTGGCCCCGGTCCGCAGATGCGGCGCGAGGACCGACCAGCCGGACGCGAGGACGGCCGGAACCTCGGCCCCGGAAGGCTGGGCCACGAACCGGGTTTCCGGGTGCGGAAGCTGGTCGGCGGGGACGGCCTGGAGCAGCGGGTCCTGAAGCAGACTGCCCAGCGGCAGCGCGTAGAGCCGCGCGCCCTGGCGGGCCCCGGCCCCCGGCGTCTGCGACAGCGGCTGGAACTCGAAGGCCCCGCGCCCCTGGGCATGCAGGTGCTGCACCGTGGCCTGGGCCTGCGCCGCGTCGGGCACCGGAAAGCCGTCGATGTACAGGGCGTTGAGTCGCCCCCCCTCCAGCACCATCTCGACCGTCCGGCCCTGGTAGGCCTGGTGGAAGAACAGGGTTCCGGGCCGGGTCTGTAGGATCTTGAACAGATCGGTGAGCGTGTGGTGCTCGAGGTCACCGAAGATAGCCATAACACTCCTTTGAGACGGTGGGGGGCGGGGGGCAGACCAGAGGCGGGCAGAAGGGGCACCGATCCTGTCCTGCACGTCGGCGACTCAGCGCCGAGAAATGTAAAAAACCTCACCTGACAGCCGTGTCAAATCGCCGGTCTAGCCATTTGACCACCGTTCACGTCTGCGCACCTGTGCATCTTTTCGCGTCCAGGCGCGGCTCCTTCGCCCTCTCCCCTCGTGACGAGATGAGCAAAGATTTACCGCTCGCCAACGAAAGGTTCCATATTGAACTGTGATAAATCTGTCAAAACGGCGGATCATCCGGGAAACGGCCCTTTTTAGTCGTCTCAGACAGGAAATTGGCTGCCCAGCCAAAATAAGGGTTTCTTCACCCCCCTTCCCCCCGACGGGGGAAGCTTGACCCCCCCCTCGGCCGGCCGCCGGGCCTATGCTGGGGCCATGACCTCTGCCCCAAGGCCCCTGCGGGTCGCCATCGTCGGCACCTCGGCCCGCTCGGACTACCTCTACGGTCCCCTCCTGCGCGGGTTGGAACCGGACCTGCACCTCGTGTCGGTGTGGGGCCGACGCGAGGCCAGCGCCGCGCGCCTGGGCCAGAGCCTGGGCGTGCCCCATTTCACCGACCTCGCCGAGCTGATCCGGCAGACGGCCCCCGACCTCGCGGTGGTGTCGGTGGCCGGGGCGGCCAACGGCGAGGTGGGCCTCATGGCGGTGGAGCATGGCCTACATGTCCTGCTGGAGACGCCCATCGCCCCGACCCTGGCCGAGGCCGACGCGATCATCACGGCCGCCCAGCGCCGGGGGGTCAAGATCGAGGTGGCCGAACAGTTCCACCGCCGCCCGATGGAACAGATCAAACTGCGGCTGCTGGAGAGCGGGCTGTTCGGGCGGGTCCACAGCTCGTTCAACGATTTCGCCGGGCACGGCTACCACGGCGTGAGCGTGATGCGCAGCTACCTGGGCTTCGGCGCGCGTCCCCTGAGCGTCAGCGGCTCGGTCCACGCCTACCCGCTGGCGGCGCACTGGTCCCTGCTGGAAGGCACCCGTGGCCCCCGCGAGGAGACGCAGGAGCATGGGCTGGTCGAGTTCGAGGGCGGGCAGGTGGGTCTCTTCCACTGGACCAGCGTGGGCTACGACTCGGCGCTGCGCTGGTGGCGCTCGGGCCGCTTCCTGGCCGAGCGCGGCATGGGCCTGAGCATCGGCGTGGGCCTGGACGTACAGGAGCGCCTGAGCCTCCTGACCCCAGACGGCGAGGCTCCGCAGTTCATCACCCTGGAGCGCCGCCTGGAGCGCAACGACGGCGGCGCACTGCGGGAGATCGTGGCCCATACCGGCGACCCGGCGCAGCCCACCGTCACCTGGGTCAACCCCTTCCGGCCCGCGCGCAAGGGCCACGGCCCGCAGTGGCACGACGACGAGATCGGGGTGGCGGGCTGCCTGACCAGTCTGGCCGGGGCGGTCCGCAGCGGGGGCGACCCCAGCTACGGCCCCTGGCAGGCCCGGCTCGACCAGGAGATCGTGCTGGCGATGCAGGAATCCGCCCGGCGCGGCGGCGAGCCGGTGGCGCTGGAAGCCCCCGGCATCGGCGGGTAGGAGCGCCGCTGTTCCGGCGGTGGCGGCCGGATCAGCCCCCTTCCCGGACTTCAGGCTCCAGCCCGGTCCCGGATCAGTTCGTCTCCTCCGGCAGGTGGAGCTTGACCGGAATGATGATGTCGGCGGGCGCGCCGCCCCGGCGCTCGATGCGGCCGAACAGCCGCCGGGCGGCCTGACGCCCCATCTCGACCGCGTCGTAGGACACCAGGGTCATGGGGGTGGGCAGGATGCCGGCCAGCTCGAAATCGTCGAAGCTCGCCAGCGCGAGGCTGCGGCGCCGGGCGTGCAGGGCCTTGAGCGCCCCCAATGCGATGCGGTTGTTCGTGACGAAGACGGCCGTGGGGCGCGTCGCCATGTCCAGCAGCAGGTGCATGGCGGCCTCAGCCTGCCGGTCGCCGTGGTACCCCTGGAGGATCAGGGCCGGGTCCGACGCCAGCCCGGCCTCGGCGAGGGCCTCCAGGTAGCCGGCCGTACGCTCGCGGCCCGTGTATACGGCGGGGTCGCCGTCAATCATGGCGACGCGCGTATGGCCGTCGCGCAGCAGGTGGGTCACGGCCGCGTGCGCCCCGACCCGGTTGTTCAGCACCACCGAGTCGAAGGTGCCCGTCGGGCCGATGGGCCGGTCCACGGCCACAACCGGAATGCCGCGCAGCGCCTCGGGCGTGAGTTGCAGGTGCGCCTGGGGGGTGGGCACGACCACCAGCCCGGCGACGTTGTGCTGCAAGAAGGCCCCGATGACCTGCCGCTCGCGCCCAGGCTGTTCCTCGCTGCTCGCGGTCAGGAGCAGGTGGCCGTGCTCGTGGGCGACTTCCTCGATCCCGCGCGCGATGGAGGAATAGAAGGGGTTGCTCAGGTCCCCCGTCACCAGCCCGATCAGGGCGGTGGACTGCCCCGGCCGCAGACTGCGGGCCTGTTCGTTGCGCCGGAAACCCAGTTCGTCGATGGCCTCCTGCACGCGTGAGCGGGTGTCGGGGTCCACGCGCGGTTCCTGGTTGACCACCCGCGACACCGTCTTGATGCTCACGCCGGCCAGCCGGGCGACGTCGTGCATGGTGGGCCGGGAACTCATAGGGGGGAGTGTAGAGGCTGAGCGCGGCAGCGACAAAGGCCGCGCCGCCGACCTGGATTTGGCGGAGTCGCTCATGCCCCACCTCCGGACCGGGGGGCGAAGAAACGGAAATGCATGCGGCATCCTATGACAACGTTGTCGGAAAATCTGTGCATTTACGCAGGCCGTGAGGCACGACTCCCCCACCACCGACCTGCGATGTCCGAACAAGACAGACGGTCTAGACGAGCAGTCAGCCGGCAGCGCGGGGCACCGGGACCCACACAGGCAGACAAAATCGGGCTTCACCTTCGCCCGCTCTCATCTCCGGACCGCAAGGCCGGGACTTGACAGTCAAATCAGAGGTCACTACGATCATGTCAACGTTGTCACAACCCACCGTGCATCTGCCGAGACACGCCCGCTGTTCCCCTATCGTCGCCGTTTTTGTCGCCTGACAACGGCCTTCGCCTTGCCCCGAGGTGTCCATGACCTATTCGCCGCCCACCGCTTCCGCTCCCCTCCTCGAAACGAGGGGCATCACCAAGCGTTACGGCCACGTCGAGGCCCTGCGCGGCGCCGACTTCACCGTCTATCCCGGCGAGGTCGTGGCGCTGCTGGGCGACAACGGCGCGGGCAAGAGCACGCTGGTCAAGGCCATCACCGGCACCATCCGCCCCGACGAGGGCCAGGTGCTCGTCGAGGGCCGGCCGGTCGAGATGCGCTCGCCACTCGACGCCCGCAGCCTGGGGATCGAGACGGTCTTTCAGGACCTCGCGCTGATTCCCGACCTGGACCCGGCGGGCAACCTGTTCCTGGGCCGCGAAATCCTGCGCCCCGGCCTGCTCGGCCGCCTGGGGGTCATCGACCGCAAGGCCATGCGTGAGCGCACGGTCGAGGCCTTCACCCGTCTGGGCGTGAACATCCAGGACGCGCAGGCCAAGGTCATCGGCATGTCCGGAGGACAGCGCCAGGGCGTCGCGGTGGCGCGCGCGATGGTGTGGGCCAGCAAGATGGTCCTGATGGACGAACCCACCGCCGCCCTGGGCGTGGTGCAGGCGCGTCACGTCAACGACCTGATCCTGCGGGTCCGCGACCAGGGCATCGCCGTCGTGCTGGTGAGCCACAACATGCAGCACGTCTTCGAGGTGGCCGACCGCATCGAGGTGCTGCGCCTGGGCCGCCGCGTCGCGCAGTTCCACAAGAACGACACCACCATCGAAGACGTCGTGGCCGCCATGACCGGCCTGAGCGTTCCGGGAGCCGCATGAGCCTTTCGCGTCCCTCCGGCGCCGCGCCGTCCTCGCCGCTGAAACTCGCCGCCCGCCGCCTCCTGACCTCGCAGGCGACCCTGACGGCCGGCACCCTGCTGGTGGTCATGGCGATCTTCGCCGCCCTGTTCCCCGGCAAGTTCGCCACCCTCTACAACCTCCAGACGCTGCTCGTCGACTACTCGGGCATCGTGCTACTGGGCGTGGGCCTGACCTTCATCATGACGAGCGCCCGCTTCGACCTGTCGGTCGGCGCCGTCCTCGTGTTCTCCTGCGTGCTGGGCACCAAGGCGATGACCCTGGCGGGCGGCAGCGACGGCGGCTGGGGCGCGGTGCTGCTGGGCCTCGCCGTGTGCCTGGGCACCGGCCTGCTCGCCGGGCTGCTCAACGGCTTTCTCATCGTCAAGGCGCGCGTGCCCAGCATCATCGTGACGCTCGGGACCCTGAGCATCGCCCAGGGCGCCGCCTACGTCATCACCGGGGGCGTGGACCTGTATGCCGTGCCCAAGGTCATGCTCGACACGCTGGGCCAGGGCCGCATCCTGGGCCTGCCCGTGCCCATCCTGGTGGCCGCCGCCGCCGTATTGATCGGGGCCTTCGTGCTCTCGCAGACCCGCTTCGGGCAGTACACCTGCGCCATCGGCAGCAACGCCGAGGCCGCGCGCCGCGCCGGCATCAACGTGGACCGCGTCGCCATCAGCCTGTACCTCATCTCGGGCGCCGGGGCCGGACTGGCCGGCTTCATGAGCCTGGCGCGCTACGGCTCGACCACCCTGGCCGCCCACCAGAACGACAACCTCACCGCGCTGCTGGGCGTGGTCCTGGGGGGCACCAGTCTCTTCGGCGGCACCGGCACCGTGATCGGCACGGCCATCGGCGTCTTCATCCCCGGCGTGCTCTCCAACGGCCTCGTGATGATGCAGGTCCTTCCCTACTGGCAGTACATCATCGTCGGCATCGTGCTCATCGCCGTCGTCTACATCGACCTCGTCAAGCGCCGGGGACGGACCGAGGGCGGCTGAGCCTTCTCGCCTTCCCGGCCCCTGACCGCCCTACCCTTCCGTCCCCCTGCCGGTCCTGACAGGACCACCCCCAAGGAGATCCACATGCGTCAATTCATTACCGCCGGTCTGTCCGCCCTCGTCCTCGCCGCCAGCGCCCACGGCGCCGGTGCCCAGAGCGCCGCGAGCGCCAAGAAGTACCGCATCGCCCTGATCCTGGGCACGACCACCGACAACTTCTACACCTCGATGCAGTGCGGCGCGCAGGAAGCCGCCAAGCGCCTGGGCGACGTGGAGCTGACCATCCAGGGCGCGCCCCGCTGGGACGCCACCCTCCAGACCCCGGTCGTCAACGCCGTGACCGCCAGCGGCGTGCAGGCCATCGCCATCGCCGTGAACGACGGCCGCGCCCTGTACGCGCCCCTCAAGGCCGCCAACGACAAGGGCATCAAGATCGTCGGGGTGGACACGCGCCTCACCGACTCGGGCTTCGTGGTCTCGAACATCTCCTCGGACAACCGCGCCCTGGGCGCCGAAGCGGCCCGCACCCTCGCCAAGCTGATGGGCGAGAAGGGCACGGCGCTCATTCCGCCCATCACGCCCGGCATCACCACCGTCGCCGACCGCATCCAGGGCTTCATCGACGAGATGAAGGCCAACCACAAGAACATCAAGATCGCCTACAAGGGCATCAGTGAGGACGCCTCGGCCTTCAGCGCCGCCTTCGCCGCCAACCCCGACATCACCGGCATGTTCCTGATCGCCAACAACGAGGCGCTCGTGGCCGCCGGGGCGATCCGCCAGCTGCCCGCCAGCCGCCGCGACAAGATCAGCGTCGTGAGCTTCGACGCCGCCCCCGCACTCGTGCAGGCCCTCAAGTCCAACCAGATCCAGGCCATCGTGGCCCAGAAGCCCGCCCAGATGGGCGCCCTGGCCGTCGAAACCGCCCGCAAGGCCCTGATGGGCCAGGCCGTCGCCAAGTCGCAGCCCACCGGCGGCGTCGGCCTGACCCAGAGCAACATCAACCAGCCTGCTTTCGCGCAGTACGTCTACAAGTCCAACTGCAACTGAGCGGCTGAGGCGCTTCGGGCGCTTCGCAGGGGGGCCACTCCCCCCTCCCGGCCCTCCCTCCGCCGCCCAGGCCCACTGGGCGGCACCCTTCTTTTTCACGGGTCCTGTTCACCGGCCTGCCCGTTCCTCACTTTCCCGTTCTTCTTTTCTTGACGAGGACCTTCCCATGAGTTCACACCCTGCCCCCGCCCCGCCCGTCCACGACGTTCCCATGCCCGAGCCGCGCCGCGACCTCACCCCGGCGATGTTCACCGTGATCTCGCAGGTGCGCGCCCGCCTCGCCGGGAGACCCGAACTGGCGACCCTGTTCACGCAGTGCTTCCCGAACACCTGGCAGACCACCCTCGAAGACCTCCCGGAGGGCCGGACCTTCGTGCAGACCGGCGACATCCCGGCCATGTGGCTGCGCGACTCGGCGGCGCAGGTCAGCCCCTACCTGGCCCTGTGCGCCGCCGACCCCGAGGTCCGCCGCACGGTGGCCGGCGTGCTGCTTCAGCAGGCCCACCTGCTGGAGACCGACCCCTACGCCAACGCGTTCAACCGTGAGCCGGGCAACGAATACCACTTTGACGTGCCGGCGCCCGGCCCCTGGGTCTGGGAGCGCAAGTTCGAGCTGGACTCGCTGTGCTCGGTGCTGTGGCTCGCGTGGCGCCTCTGGCGGGCGACCGGCGAGCTGCCCCTGGACCTGCGCCCCACCCTGGAGCGCATTCTGGAGGTCATGGAAACCGAACAGGACCACGACGGCCGCTCGGACTACCGCTTCGAGCGGCCCGCCGAATACTGCGTGCTGCCCAGCGACACCCTGGTGCGCGGCGGCCGGGGCGCGGCGCACGCCCCCACCGGCATGGTGTGGTCGGGGTTCCGGCCCAGCGACGACGCCTGCACCTACCCGTACCTCGTACCGGCCAACATGTTCGCCGCCGTGGTGCTGCGCCAGGCCGCGCAGCTCGTGCGCGAGCTGTACGGCGACGCCGAACTGGCCGGGCGCGCCGAGGTGCTGGCCGCCGACATCCGCGAGGGCATCGAGACGCACGGCGTCACCGAGCACCCGGAGTTCGGGCGGGTCTACGCCTACGAGACCGACGGCCTGGGCCACTGGCTGCTGATGGACGACGCCAATGTGCCCAGCCTGCTCGCGGCCCCCTACCTGGGCTACTGCCGGGCCGACGACCCCACCTACCTCAATACCCGGCGCATGATCCTGAGTGACGCCAACCCCCACTACCACGTGGGCGAGCACGCCGCCGGCATCGGCAGCGCCCACACGCCGGGGCGGCGCATCTGGCCCATCGCGCTGTGCATGCAGGCCCTGACGGCGCAGGACACCCCGGAGGGCCGCGCCGAGGTCGTCGCCCTGCTGGACACCCTGGCCCGCACGACCGCCGGCACGGGCCTGATGCACGAGAGCTTCGACCCCGACGCGCCCGACACCTACTCGCGTCCCTGGTTCGCCTGGGCCAACAGCCTGCTGGCCGAGACGGTCCTGACCCGCCTCGACGTGATCGCGGAGCGGGCATGACCCTCTCGCGGCTGGAACGGCGGCTGCGCGAGCTCGAAGGCCATCTGGGCCGCCTGGGCGCGTGGCGTGACGACCGCGCCGTGACCCTGCCCGACTGGACCTTCCAGGCGCCCGGCCGCCCCGGGGTGAGCCTGCAAGAAGGCCAGCCCTGGCCCGAAGGCCCGGGCACCCTGCAAGACCAGCCCGTGCGGCTGCGCTGCGACTGGACCGTCACGCCCGACTGGGAAGGCCTGCCGCTGGAGCTGCTGCTCGACGTGGGCGGCGAGGCGCTGCTCACGGCTTCGCTGGACGGCGAGGTGGCCTACCGGGGCGGCCTGAACCCCTACCACCGCCGCGCGCCGCTGACCCCCAGCGCCCGCGCGGGCCAGCGCCTGAGCATCGAGATCGAGGCCGTGCCGCGCGGGCTGTTCGGGTCGCCGGTGCCGCGCCCGCACCTGGAACGCGCGCGGGTGTGCGCGCCCCAGCCGCAGGTCGGCGCGCTGCTGGACGACCTCACGGTGACGGCCGCCGCTGTCCGCACGCTCGGGCGCGGCGCGCTGGAAGGCGGCCACGACCTGGCGGGCCAGGGTTACGGGGCGGAGATCGCCGCCCGGCTCCTGAACCTCACCGACGAGGTGGTCGGCGCGCTCGCGTGGCCCTCGGGGGCGACCGGGCACCTCGCCCGACTGCACGACATGGGCGGCGGCGAGGCGTTCACGCAGGGTATCTGGAGCCTGCCGCGCGAGCTGCCCGCTGCCGCGCCCCTGTCCCCCGAGCTGGCCGCGCGCGCCGACGAGGCCCGCACGCGCCTGCGCGCCGGACTGGCCCACCTGCGCGCCGAGTACCCGCCGCGCGGCCAGCTCGCCCTGACCGGGCACGCGCACCTCGACCTGGGCTGGCTGTGGCCGGTCCACGAGACGCGGCGCAAGGGCGTGCGTACCCTGAACACGGTCGCCGAACTCATGGACCGCTACCCCGACTTCACCTTCAACCAGTCGAGCGCGCAACTTTATGCCTGGATCGAGCAGGACGACCCCGAGCTGTTCAAGAAGATCACGCGCCGGGTGGCCGAGGGCCGCTTCGAGCCGGTGGGCGGCATGTGGGTCGAACCCGACTGCCAGATGAGCGGGGGCGAGGCACTCGCGCGGCACCTGCTGTACGGTCAGGGCTACTTCCGCGAGAAGTTCGGCCGGACCTGCGAGGTCGCGTGGCTGCCCGACACCTTCGGCTTCACGCCCGCGCTGCCGCAACTGCTGGCCCAGGGCGGCGTGACCGGTTTTTTCACGACCAAGCTCAACTGGAACGAGGAGACGCGCTTTCCCCATGACCTGTTCCTGTGGGAAGGGCTGGACGGCACGCGCATCCCGGCGCACAGCCTGAACAACCCCGGCGGCAGCCGGCCCGGCCTGGGCGGCTACAACGGCGACATCCAGCCCAGCGACCTGCTGGGCACCTGGAAGAATTTCAGCGGCAAGGCGGCCCCCGGCTGGAACGAACAGGCGCCGGTCAGCCTCTTTACCTTCGGATACGGCGACGGCGGCGGCGGCCCCAGCGCGCCCATGCTGGAGGCCTACGACCTGCTGCGCGACTTCCCGGGTCTGCCCGCCCTGCACATGACCCGCGTGGACGACCTGTTCCGGCAACTGCCGCAGGAGGGCCTGCCGGTGTGGGCCGGCGAGCTGTACCTGCAACTGCACCGGGGCACCCTGACCTCGCAGGCACGCGTCAAGCACCTCAACCGCCAGGCCGAGCACCGGCTGCTGGAAGCCGAGGCGCTGTGTGCCCTGAGCGGGGCCCAGGCGCAGCCCGAACTGGCCGAGCTGTGGAAAACCACGCTGCTCAACCAGTTCCACGACATCCTGCCGGGGTCGAGCATCCACGAGGTATACGGCGACACGGTGCCCGAGCTGGAGGGCGTGGCGGCCCGCGCCGCCGAGCTGGCCCGGAGCTGCTGGACCCCCGAGGCGGATACCTGGACGGTCGCCAACCCGCTGCCCTGGCCCCGCCCCCTGAGCGTGCTGCTGCCTGACGACGCCGGACACCTGACGGCGGACGATGCGCCGCTGCCTGCCCAGGCAGTGGAAGGTGGCCTACTGGTCCATGCGCCCGAGGTGCTCGTGCCCGCGCTGGGCACACTGACACTGCGGCGCAGCGACGTGGCGACGCCCGCGCCTCTGCCCACGCCCGTCGAGGTGAGGCAGGACGCCGGAAGCACCGTGCTCGACAACGGCCTGCTGCGCGCCGAAATCGGCGGGGACGGGACGCTGCGGCGCCTGAGCGACCTGCGGGCCGGGCGCGAGGTGCTGGGGCCGCAGGGCCATGTCCTGCGCGCCTACCCCGACCTGCCCTACGCCTGGGACGCCTGGGACGTGGCGCGCGACGTCGGCGCGGCGCACACCGAGGTGCTGGACGGCCCCTGCACCGTGCGCGTGGTCGAGGACGGCCCGCTGCGGGGCACAGTGGAGGTCACGCGGACCTGGCGCGAGAGCCGCGTCACCCAGACCTTCCGGCTGTGCGCCGGGATGGAGCGGCTGGAGGTCACGCTGGACCTCGACTGGCAGGAGCGCCACACGCTGCTGCGCGCCGAGAGCGACCTGAACGTGCGCACGCACGAGGCCTGGGCCGAGACCGCCCTGGGTGCCCAGCCCCGGCCCACGCACCGCAACACGCCCGACGACGCCGCGCACTTCGAGATCAGTGCCCACCGCTGGATGGACCTCTCGGAACCCGGCTACGGCGTCTCGCTGCTCAATGGCGGGCGCTACGGCCACAGCGTGCGCGGCGGGCTGCTGGCCCTGAGCGTGGTGCGCGGCCCCATGTGGCCCGACCCGCAGGCCGACCTGGGCGCGCACCACCTGACCTACGCCCTGTACCCCCATGCGGGCGACTGGCGCGCGGCGCGCACCCCCGCGCAGGCGCTGGACCTCAACAGCCCCCTGCTCGCCCACGCGGGCCACTTGGCCCTGCGCCCGGCCCCGCAGCTCGGCGGCCTGCCCCTGATGCCCAGCGCCCTGAAGCGCAGCGAGGACGGCCGGGGGCTGATCCTGCGGGTGTACGAGCCGGCCGGTCAGCGCGGCGAGGCCACCGTGGACCTCGCTGGTTACGCGGGGGCGCGGCGCGTGAACCTGCTCGAAGACGCGTTGCCCGGCGAGCCCGGCGACCGGCTGGAGGGCGGCGTCCTGCACCTTCAGGTACGGCCCTTCGAGGTGATCTCGCTGCGGCTGGAGCTGGAGGACACGCCATGAGCGCGGCGGCGCTGGCCCTGGACGTGGGCGGCAGCCACGTCACGGCCGGGCTGGTGGACCTGGACACCCGGCAGGTGCGGCGCACGGCCCGGCGCAGCGTGCACCACAGCGCGCCAGCCGACACCCTGCTTGACGCCTGGACCCAGGCCGCACTGGAAGCCTGCGCCGGGGACGGCCAGGACACCGTACAGATCGGGGTGGCCGTTCCCGGCCCCTTCGACGCGCGCAGCGGCCGCTCGCAGATGCGTCACAAGTTTCCCGGCCTGTACGACGTGGCCCTGCGGCCCCTGCTGGCCGCGCGGCTGCGGGGGCAGGTGGGTCCCCAGGGCACCGTGCCCGAGATCGTGTTCGGCAACGACGCCGACCTCTTCGCACTGGGCGAGTGGTGGAGCGCCGGGGCCGATCCGCGCGCGCGCCTGATCGGACTGACCCTGGGGACCGGCCTGGGGTCGGGCTTCGTGGCTGGGGGCCGGGTCGTCACCTCGGGCGCGGACGTGCCCCCCGGCGGCGAGCTGTGGAACATGCCGGCCGGCGACCCGCAGGTCGGGCCCGGCATCCTTGAGGACCACGCCTGCGGGCGCACCCTCGAACGGCTGGGCGAGGAGGCGCTGGGCGAGCGCCTGCCCGCCGTGGTGCTGGCCCAGCGCGCCGAGGACGGCGACCGGCTGGCGCGGGCGGCGTTCCGGCAGTTCGGGCACGGCCTGGGCACGCTGCTGCGCCCCTGGGCCGAGCGCTTTGGGGCCGATACGGTGGTGCTGGGCGGCAGCGTGAGCTGGGCCTTCGGACTGTTCGGGCCGGAGGTCGCCCGCGCCCTGCCCGGCTGTCAGGTGCGCCAGAGCCGCGCCTTCGAGCTGGCCCCGCTGCTGGGCGCGGCGGCACTGGCCCACGCGGCCCGGTCGGGCCAGGACGGTTGAGCCGGCATCCGGAGCGGTTCCGGCGCTCTGCCGAGCTCCCGCCGGCCGGCCCGCCAGTTTGCCGGGCCGGGCCGGCCGAGGCCAGCAGTCCGGAGGCGTCATCGGCGCTGTCCTGACGACACGGGCAGGCCTCCCTCCACCCGTCCCCCGGTCGCCGGCAGCGGCGCGGCACGGAAAAAATCGGGCACAATGGACGCTGACCGTGAACAGCGAGAACCGTGCAGGGCAACAGACGAGAGGACCCGGCCGGGCCTGCCGACACCGCCGACCCATACGCCCCGGAGGCGGGCGGTGAGCGGCCTCAGCGTGGACCTGAACGCCGATGCGGGAGAGAGCTTCGGCCCCTGGGCGATGGGTGACGACGCGGCGCTCTTTCCCTCGCTGACCTCGGTGAACGTCGCCTGCGGCTTCCATGCGGGCGATCCCCTCACCATCCGGCGCACGCTGGAGCTGGCGCAGGGGTACGGCCTGGGCGTGGGCGCGCACCCCGGCTACCCCGACCGCGTGGGCTTCGGGCGGCGCATCGTCGAGGCGACGCCTGACGAGGAGTACGCCGACACCCTGTACCAGATCGCCGCATTGCAGGGCATGGCGCGGGCGAGCGGCCTCACGCTGCGGCATGTCAAGCCGCACGGCGCGCTCTCGACCCGCGCCTGGACGCACGCCCCGACCGCCGAGGCCATCGCGCGGGCGACCCGCGACCTCGGGCTGCCGCTCGTGGCGCTGCCCGCGACCCTGCTGGAAACCGAGGCGCGGCGGCTGGGCGTGCCGGTGGTCCTCGAACTGTTTCCCGAGCGGGCCTACCTGCGCGACGGCCGCCTGGCTCCGCGCTCGCTGCCGGGGTCGAGCATCCACGACCCGCAGGAGGCGGCCCGGCGCGCGGTCCTGATGGTCACGCAGGGCCGGGTGGAGGCGCTGGACGGCGGCTTTTTCGAGGCCCGGCCCGACACCCTGTGCGTCCACGGCGACAACCCGCAGGCCCCGGCCATCGCCCGCGCCGTGCGCGCCGCGCTGGAGGCCGAGGGCGTGACCCTGCGGGCCTTCAGCGTTCCCGGCCTACCAGGCTGAGGCCATGCGCAGCGAGGGCTTCTACGTCGTGTTCGGCCGGGTCATCGGGCGCGCGGTGGGCGCGCAGGTCCATGCCCTGTACCGCGCGCTCCGGGCCGACCTGCCGCCCGCCGTCACCGACCTTGGCCCCGGCTACGCGACCCTGTATGTCGAGTACGATGCCGAACGCACGGGCCGGACCGAGGTCGCGGCCTGGGTGCGCCGCCACCTGCGCGCCGCACAGGGCGGTGCAGGCACCGGATGCGCCGACCCGGGCCGTACGGTCGAAATTCCGGTACGCTACGACGGTGAGGACCTCGCGGACGTGGCCGCGCGCACCGGCCTGGACCCGGCCGAGGTCATCCGGCGGCACGCGGCCCCCACCTATCACGCCTACGCCGTGGGGTTCACGCCCGGCTTTCCCTTCCTGGGCGAGGTCGAGGAGGCGCTGCGGCTGCCCCGGCGGGCCACGCCCCGGCTGGCGGTCCCCCTGAATGCCGTGGCTATAGCGGGCGCGCAGACCTGCGTGTACCCGCTGCCCTCGCCGGGCGGCTGGAACCTGCTGGGCACGGCCCTGCGCACCCTGTACGACCCGAACCGGCCCGAACCCTGCCTGATCGCGCCGGGCGACACGGTACGTTTCGTCCCTGTGGAAGGCCTGTACCACCCCGCGCCCACGCTGCCGCCCGTGCGCCCGCTGTGGCCCGACGCCCCTGCGCGGCCCGCCCTCCGAGTCGAGAAGCCGGGTCTGCTGGACGTGCTCGTGGACGCCGGGCGGTTCCGGCAGGCGCAGGTGGGCATGGCGCGCAGCGGTCCCCTCGATCCCCGCGCCGCTGGCCTTGCCAACCGGCTGGTCGGCAACCCGCCCGGCACGCCGCTGCTGGAGCTGACACTGCTGGGCCCGGCCCTCACGGCGCTGCGCGACCTGCGAGTGGCGGTGGCCGGCTTCGGCATGACCGCGCTGGCCGGCGGGCAGCCTATGCCGGCGCACTCGGCCTTCAGACTGCGCGCGGGCGAGACGCTGCGCTTCCGGCCGACCGCCGAGGGCACGCGCAGCTACCTCGCGGTGGCGGGTGGGCTGGACACCCTGCCGTTCCTGGGCAGCAGCAGCGTGGACCTCACCGGCCGGGTGGGCCGCGCCCTGCGCGCCGGAGACGTGCTGGGGGTGGGCCTCCTGGCCCCCACCGTCCCCGACCTCTCCCCTGCCCTCCTGCCGCCCCCGGGGGCCGAGGTCCGGCTGCGCCTCCTGCCCGGTCCGCAGGCGAGCTACGAGGCGCTGGTGGCCCTGGCGAGCGCGCCCTTCACCGTGCGCGAGCAGGACCGCATGGGCGTGCGCCTGGACGGCCCGCAGGTGCCCGGCGGGCAGGTGGTGAGCGAGGCGACGCCGCACGGCGCGGTGCAGGTCACGCCGGCCGGGCAGCCTATCCTGCTGCTGGGCGACCGGGGCCGCCTGGGCGGCTACCACAAACCGGCCGTCATCCACCCCGACGACCTGCCGCTGGCCGCGCAGTTGCGTCCCAATGCGCGCGTCGTCTTCCGGCCCCTGGTGTCCGGCCCGCCCCAGGGCTGGGCGCGGCGCTGGGTGCTGGACCCCCAAGGAGAAGACTGAAATGACGGACAGGAGATTTGAAGGCCGCGTGGTTCTGGTGACCGGCGCGGGCGGCGGCATCGGGCGCGCGGTGGCCGAGCGCTTCGCCGCCGAGGGCGCGCGCGTCGCCGTGAACGACGTGAAGGCCGAGCTGGTGGAGGCGGTCGTGGCGGCCATCGCAGCCTCGGGCGGCGCCGCGCTCGCCGTCCCGGCCGACGTGTCGGACGCCGGACAGGTGGAGGCGATGTTCGCGCGGGTCGAGGCCGAGTTCGGTTACGTGGACGTGCTGTACAACAACGCGGGCCTCATCGACACCACGCGCCATTTCCTGGAGGCCGACGAGGGGTGGTGGGACCGCATCATCGGCGTGAACCTGAAAAGCGTGTTCCTGTGCTCGCACCGCGCCGCGCGCGTGATGGCCCGGCGGCGGCGCGGGGTGATCATCAGCACGTCCTCGGGCGGGGCGACCCGCGCGCACCGGGGCAACGTGGCCTACGACGCGACCAAGGGCGGCATCGAGGCGATGACGCGGGCGATGGCCCTGGACCTCGCGCCCTACGGCGTGCGCGTGAACGGCGTGGTGCCGGGCTTCATCAACACCTACGGCCTCGTGGGCACCGAGCTGCGCGTACGCGAGAAGACCGTGCCGCTGGGCCGCTATGGCACCGCCGAGGACATGACCGGCGCGGCGCTGTTCCTGGCCTCCGACGACGCGGCGTACATCACCGGGCAGTTCATCTCGGTGGACGGCGGCGTGCTCGTGCAGCAGCGCTCGGCCAACGTGGACACCTTCCCGGTCGAGGGCTTCCCGGTCATCGAAGCCGATCTGGCCTGAACACCGGGGAGCGGGCGACCTGTCCTGCGCCGCCCGCTCCCCGGTCCGCCACCCCCTGCCCCACCCACACGTGGCGCAGGGGGATGGGCGGTCAGGTGGCGGACCGCCGGGTCTGGAGGAGCAGCCAGGCCACCCCCAGGGCGGCCGAGCAGAGCGTCCCGATCAGGACGCCCAGCTTGGCTCCGGCCAGCAGGGCGGCGTCCGCGAAGGCGAGATTGGCGACGAACAGGGACACCGTAAAGCCGATGCCCGCCAGCATTCCCGCGCCCACCAGCAGGGACCAGTTCACGCCGCTCGGCAGCGCGGCCAGCCCGGCGCGGACCGCCAGCCACGCGCCGCCCAGCACGCCCAGCGGCTTGCCCAGCACCAGCCCGGCCACCACGCCCAGCGTGACCGTGCCCAGCGTGGTCCCGCCGACCGCCACCCCCGCGTTCACGAAGGCGAACAGCGGCAAGATGGCGTAGGTCACGTAGGGGTGGAGCAGGTGTTCCAGGCGGTGCAGCGGACTCTGCGCGCGTTCCAGGGCGGCCTCGGCCCGCTGGAGATGCACGCCCAGGCGCTCGTTGTCGGCGTCGGCCACCAGCCCGCCGGGCAACGATACCGCGAGCGGCGCGGCCCGGCGCAGCGGCACCGCCAGCGCCAGCAGCACGCCCGCGATGGTGGCATGCAGCCCCGACTGCAACACGAACAGCCACAGCAGGCCGCCCAGCGCGGCGTACATTCCCAGTCGCCGCACGCCCAGACGGCCCATCGCCAGCAGCGCGCCCCAGACCAGCGCGGCGGCCAGCAGCGCCGGAAGCTGGATGGTGTCGGTATAGAACAGCGCGATCACGGCGACCGCGCCCAGATCGTCCACGATGGCCAGCGCCGTCAGGAAGATCTTGAGGCCCACCGGCACCCGCGACCCCAGCAGCGCCAGGATGCCCAGCGAGAAGGCGATGTCGGTCGCCATCGGCACGCCCCAGCCGTGCAGGCCGGGACCGCCGAGATTCAGGGCGGCGTACAGCAGCGCGGGCACGACCATCCCGCCCAGCGCCCCCGCCACGGCCAGGGCCGCGCGGCGCGGCTGGGCGAGTTCCCCGATCAGCAGTTCGCGCTTGATCTCCAGTCCCACCAGCAGGAAAAACACCGCCATCAGCCCGTCGTTGACCCAGTGTTCCAGACTCAGGTCCAGGCCCCGGTCGCCCACCAGGACCGACAGGTGCAGGTGCCGCAGTGCCTCGTAACCTCCTGCCAGCGGCGAATTCGCCAGGATGAAGGCCAGCACCGCCGAGGCGAACAGCAGCAGTCCTGCGAAGGACTGGCTGCGCACGAACTGCGCGAAAGGGCCGGGATCGGGCGGCAGGATCAGGGGCGGACCGGTTTCGGCTGGTCCGGCCCGCAGGACCGAAGGGGGAACAGAAGACATAGGACCTCCGCAACAAGGCAAGGGTGGAGCCGTCATCAGACAGACTCCACCCGTTCGGCGTATGGCCGCCGCTGCCTGCCGCTCTGGGCGGCCTGTTGTACCCGTCAGGATACCAGACGTGGGACCGGGGAACTTCCCCTCAGTCCCCCCGGCGCTCCCCGGCCGCCTGCGTCTGGCACTCGGGGCACACGCCGTGGAGGTCCACCCTGGCCCGCGTGACCGCCCAGCCCCGCCCCTGCGCCGCAGCACCGAGTTCGGGCAGGTCCAGCACGATGTCCACCATGCGCCCACAGCGCAGACACACGAGGTGCGAATGCGGATCGAGGTTGGTGTCGTAGCGCGCCTCGCCGCCGGGACCGGTCATCTCCCCGATCAGGCCGTGCTCGCTGAAGGTCCGCAGGTTCTGGTACAGCGTGGCGATGCTCAGGGGGGTTCCCGAGGCCCGCAGCCGCTCCGAGATCTCCTCGGGCGTGAAGTGGCCCCCGGTACCCGCGAAGAACTCCAGCAGGGTCAGGCGCGGCTGCGTCACGCGCAGGCCGCAGCGTTCGAGGTGATGGGCGAGGTCAGTGGTCATGCGGGGACAGCTCCCGTGGGGTACGGCTGGAGAGAGCATGGGCCCGGCCCCACGAGGAGGCCAGGCCGGTCTAGGAACGCGCGCAGGATCGGCAAAGGGAGGACCCTGGCCCTCCCGGCCCGGCTCAGTCGTTCGCGACGGCCTCGCGCTCGGGCATCATGGCCGCCTTCAGGCCCTCGCTCACACGGCGGCCGTAGTCGGCGTCGCACTGCGTGAACAGCGCCACCATCTTGTCCTTCACGACCTGGTCGGCGTCCTTGAGGTTGTCCACGAGGTTGTTGATCAGGTCGTCGCGCTCGGCCTCGGTGTGCTGGCGGTAGCGCTCGCCCGCCTGCTTGAAGTCGTTGGTGCGGTCGATCTTCTGGCGCACGAGCTGACCCTGCACGAAGGGCCGGTGCTCCTCGCCGCTGGGGGCCGACTCGGTCAGGCCGTTCATGTTGCTGGGTTCGTAGTTCACGTGGGCGTTCTGGCCAGGGGCCGTATCCACGCGGTAGGCCATGTTGCCGTCGCGCTGGTTGGTCGCCACGTGCTTTTTCGGCGCGTTGATGGGCAGCTGGAGGTAATTGGTGCCGATGCGGTAACGCTGGGTGTCGCTGTACGAGAAGGTGCGCCCCTGGAGCATCTTGTCGTCGCTGAAGTCCAGCCCGTCCACCAGTACGCCGGTCCCGAAGGCGGCCTGCTCGACCTCCGCGAAGTAGTTCTCGGGGTTGCGGTTCAGGGTCATCAGACCCACGGGGCGCATCGGGAACAGGTCCTCGGGCCAGATCTTGGTGTCGTCCAGCGGATCGAAATCGAGTTCGGGGTGCTCGCCGTCGGGCATGAGCTGCACCTGAAGCTCCCACTGCGGGAACTTGCCGGCCTTGATCGCGTCGTAGAGGTCCTGGGTGGCGTGGTTGAAGTTCTTGCCCTGGATCTTCTCGGCCTCGGGCTGCGTGAGGTTGCGCACCCCCTGCTTGGGCACCCAGTGGTACTTCACGAGGTGGGCCTCGCCCGCCTTGTTCACCCACTTGTAGGTGTTCACGCCGCTGCCTTCCATCTCGCGGTAGTTGGCGGGGATGCCCCAGGGCGAGAACAGGAAGGTGATCATGTGCATCGCCTCGGGCGTGCCGCTGATGAAATCGAAGATGCGCGCGCCGTCCTGGCGGTTGGTCACGGGATCGGGCTTGAAGGCGTGCACGAGGTCGGGGAACTTCATCGCGTCGCGGATGAAGAACACCTTGAGGTTGTTGCCCACGAGGTCCCAGTTGCCGTCCTCGGTGTAGAACTTCGTGGCGAAGCCGCGCGGGTCACGCAGCGTCTCGGGGCTGTGCCCGCCGTGGATCACGCTGGAGAAACGCACGAACACGGGCGTCTCCTTGCCCCTGGTGTCGAACAGCTTGGCGCGGGTGTACCTGGCGATGTCCTCGCCGCCCACCGTGCCGTAGGCCTCGAAGACGCCGTGCGCCCCGGCGCCGCGCCCGTGCACCACACGCTCGGGCACGCGCTCGCGGTCGAAATGGCTGATCTTTTCGAGGAAGTGGTAGTTCTCCAGCGTGGTCGGACCGCGCGAGCCGACGGTGCGGAGGTTCTGGTTGTCGAACACCGGGTGGCCCTGGCGGGTGGTCAGGGTCTGGGGGTCCTCGCCCCCGGCGAGCCGGGTATCGGCGGCGTTGCCCACGCCGCTCACGGCGGTGCCGGTGTGGTCCTGGTCTGCGCTGCGGTGGTCAGTCATGGGGTCTCCTTGCCGGCGCACGCACCGGAACCCCTAAACCATAATGATTATGATTACGCTTGTCTACCGTTCGGTCGGTCGGTGACTTCGGGTGTTCGCACCCGCCGCTCATTCGGGTGTGGGCGGGGACGGTGCGTCGCCCAGACGGCGGGCCAGGGCGCTGGCCTCCTCGGCAGCGCGCCCGAACTCGGCCCCGACCTGGGGTGTGGGCGGGGCCGGGCGCAGGGCCTGGGCATGCAACGACAGGCTGCGCGCCGCCCCCGCGTGAAGCTCCATCAGGGCCGCCTCGGTGGTGCGGCGCTCCTGTCGCGCGCGCGCCGCGCCCTGTCCCCACGCCGGCTCGATCCGGGCTGCCCGCACGAGGGTTTCGGCCTGGACGCGCAGTCGCCGCGCCTCCTCGCGCGCCTGGCTGGCCCGGTCGGCGTCCTGGGCCGCCGCGTCCCCGTGGGCTCCGGCCCCGCCCTGGGCATGGCGGGCCTGCCCGGCGTCCCACAGCGAGCGCACGGCCAGCAGATAGCGGTACTGCGCCTCGGCGGCGTCGCGCAGCACGCGCCGTGCGCCCGGTCCCTGCCAGCTCGGCCACAGCAGATAGGTCAGGATCGCCACCGCGCCCCCCAGCAACGTGAAGGCGAGGCGCTGCTCGGCCGCCTGCCCTTCCGAGAGGCCCGATCCCGCCACCGAGAACAGCACGTACAGCGTGATCGCGCCCGAGAAGGCCGCGTACCCGGCGGGAAACAGCGCGTAGGCGAAGAAGGCCGCCCCCACGCCCAGCAGGGCGAGCGCGGTATGGGGGGGATGCAGGGCCGTGACCAGCGCGCCCAGGGCGACCCCCGCCAGCGTCCCGCCCAGCCGCGCCACACCGCGCGTGAGGGTCGAGACGTAATCCTGGCGCAGCACCACACCGACCGTCAGGGGCAACCAGTACCCGTGCGGTACGTTCAGCCGCCGCTCGATATACACGCTCAGGCCCAGCACCAGGGCGTATTTCAGGGCGTGGCGGCCCAGCAGGGTCCGCAGGGAGGCGCTGCGCGGCCAGTCGCCCAGCGCGGGCCGCAATGCCCCCCGCCGCCGTTCCTGCGGCAGCGCTTCGGGCAGCGGGGGACGGTCGAGATCCGACAGTAGCCCGGTGACGAGACCGGCCCAGGGCCGCAGCGCCTCACCGGCCGGGCCGCGCAGTTCGGCGGTCGCCCGCTCCAGCGCGTCCCGCCAGGCGGCCGAGGACCGCGCCTCGCCCCGCCGCACCCCCTGCTCGACCTGGCGCAGCGCCCCGAGCAGCGCCGCCGCCAGCACGCCGGCCTGCCGCTCGCCCTCCGCGCCTTCCTGGCGCAGTTCACGGTCGGCACGCACGTAACCCACCAGCGCGGCCCGCAGGCCCTCGGCCACCCGCAGGGCCTGGCGCAGCTCGGCGTGCTCCTGCCGGGTCCGCTCGCTGCCCCGCTCCTGTCGCAGATGGGTGCGCGCGTCGTTCAGCAGGTCCCAGGCTTCCTGAAGCGAGGTGGCGTCGAGCAGGGCATATTCGTCCAGCGGCAGCGTCTCGGCCCAGCGTTCCAGACGGCGGTAGACCAGCGCGACCGCCCGGCGCTCGGCCTGCCGGGGGCGCGCGGGCCACACCACCGTGAGCAGCAGCACCTGCAGGAGCCCCCCGGCCAGCACCAGACCGCCGCCGGGCAGCGCGAGTCCCTCGGGAAGCCGCAGCCCCGTCAGCACGATCAGGGTCATGGTGGACTGGATGGCGACGGTGGTCGCCGCCGCCCCCTGCGCGCCGTACAACACGAGCAGAAAACTCACCAGGCTCACGCTCAGGGTCGTGGCGAGGGTGTTCTGCCCGGCCCAGATGGCGAGGACGGTGATCAGGCTCATCAGGACACTGGAGATCAGCATGACGCGCAGGCGACTGCGGGTCACGCCGGTAAACGAAGCCAGCCCGGCATTGAGCGCCCCGGTCGAGGCCAGCACCCCCAGCGCCGCGTTGCCGCTCAGGGCGCCCAGCAGCACCGGCACGGCCACCCCGACCGTACAGCGCAGCGCCGTGTCGGGCCGCCATTTCGGGCCGTCGAAGGCGAAGGCCGTCTTGAGGACCAGGGGCAGGCGGCGGGTCACGCGCCTCATGGTAGCGGCCCGGGCGCGGCGCTGCGCTAGCCTGGGCCATCTCGCAAGGAGGTGCCAAGACCGGCCGTGACCCTGTTCTCTTCTCCCCTGCTGCTCGGACTGGACGCCGGAGGCAGCGGTACCCAGTGGGCGCTGCGGCGCGCGGGGCACACCGTGGCTTCCGGGACCGCTCCGCCCCTCACGTCGGCGCTGCTGGACCTGGATGCCGGAGCCCTGGCCCTGGCCGAGCTGCGGTCGGCCCTCCCCGGGCGGCCTGACGCCGTCCATGCCGGCCTGCCGGGCCTGAGCGCCGGGTCGGACCGGGCCGATCAGGCCCGCACGCACCTCGCCGGTGTACTGGGCCTTCCCGCCGGGCAGGTGGGCGTCGAGGGCGACCTCGACCTCGCCTACCGCGCGCATCTGGCTCCCGGCGCGGGCGTCCTGGTCTACGCGGGCACCGGCAGCATCGCCTACCACGTTCCGGCACGGGGCGCGCCCCTGCGGGCCGGCGGGCGCGGCTACCGTATCGGAGACGACGGCGGCGGGGCCAGCCTGGGCCGTGAGGCCCTGCGTCACATGACCGACGCGCTGGACCGGGGCACGGTGCCCGCCGGCCCCCTGGCCAGCGAGGTCGCAGCCGTAACGGGCGGGCTGGACTGGGACACGCTGCGGGCTTTCGTGTACGGCCCCCCGGGCGCCTCGGCGCTGGCGCGGCTCGCCCCGGCCGTCGCGCGGGCCGCGCAGTCGGGCGACCCGGTGGCCCGGAACATCCAGGCGGAGGCGGCGCTCGCCCTGGCCGACCTCGCCCACCGGGTCCAGGCCCAGTTGGGGGCACAGGGCCACGGGCCGCTGCCGGTCGTGGCGACCGGCGGCGCGCTCAGGGCACCGGGGCTGGCCGACGAACTGCGGCGTGCCTGCCCCGGAGTGACGGTGCAGTGGCGCGACCATGCGGCGGCGGCGGCCGAGTATGCCGTCCGCCTCCTGCCGCCGCCCTAGCCCTTCAGCGCCTCGACGAACCAGCGCGTGATCACGTCGGGCCGCGTGATGGCCGACCCCACCACCACGAACTGGGCCCCGTACGCCAGTGCCCGCGCCGCGTCGGCCGGGGTGTTCAGGCGACCCTCGGCCACGAAGGGCAGACCCGCGCCGCGCAGGGCGTCCATCAGCGCCCAATCGGGCCCGCTCTGGCGCGGACTGTCCGGGGTGTAGCCGCTCAGCGTCGTCCCTACGAGGTCGGCCCCGGCGGCCAGGGCCGCGCGCGCCTCGGGCAACGTGCTGATGTCGGCCATGACCAGCGCCCCCGCCGCGCGCACCGCCGCGAACATTTCCGCCAGCGGTTCGGGACGGGGACGCAGCGTGCCGTCCAGGGCCACGATCTCGCAGCCCAGGCGCGCCAGCCGCACGCCCTCCTGCGCCGTCGGGGTGATGTACACGTCGGTGTCGGGGCGGGCCGTCTTGGTCAGGCCGATCAGGGGCAGGGGGCTGACCGCACGTACCGCCTCCACGTCCGCAAAGCCCTGGACCCGCAGCCCCGCCGCGCCTCCCTGTTCGGCGGCCCGTGCCAGCCGGGCAATGACCCCGGAATCGCGCAGCGGGCTGCCCTCGTCAGCCTGACAGGACACGACCAGGCAACCACGCAGGCGGTCCAGCACGTCCGGGCGCGTCATGGGCACACCTCGTGGGGCATAGGGGCAGCGGGAGTCATGCGGCCAGCATAGTGGCCCGCCGCGCCGGGCTACTCGCGGGCGTGCTCCAGCGTGCTGCCGATCAGGGTGGTGACGTGGGCGTCGAGCAGGCGGTAGTAGGCCACCCGGCCCTCCTTGCGGTAGGTCACGACCCGGCCCGCCCGCAGCAGCCGGAGCTGATGGCTCACGGCGCTCTCGCTGATTCCCACGACCGCCGCGAGATCGCACACGCACAGCTCGCCCGCGTTCAGGGCACTCAGCAGCTTGAGCCGGGTGGGATCGGCCACGAGCTTGAGCAGCGCGCTCGCCTGCTGCACGCACGCTTCGTCCGGCAGGGCCAGGCGCGCCGCCTGCACCGCTTCCGGGTGAATGCCGGGATCGTCGCAGACCCCTTCTTGAGAAACGGTTCTCACCCCCAGACCATAGCGCATGGCCGGGGTCACGCTGGGGCGCGGGGCATCCGCAGGTCGGGCGCGGGTCTTCGCGTAGGCTGGACCTCCGCCCAGTGGGAGGGGCCGGGCCGGGCCGCCTCCCTCGCCGCTTTCGAGGAGGAACGTCCATGTCTGCCCCCACCCCCCCGGTCTCCGCCCTGGACCGCTACTTCGGGTTGAGCCGCCTCGGCTCCACCGTGCCGCGCGAGCTGCGCGCCGGCCTGACCACCTTCCTGTCCATGAGCTACATCCTGTTCGTCAACCCGCAGGTGCTGTCCAGCGCCATCAAGGTGCCGAACGCCTCCCTGCAACTGCTCATGACCACCGCCATCGCCGCCGCCTTCGGCAGCCTGATCATGGGGCTGGTCGCCCGTTACCCCTTCGCGCAGGCCCCCGGCATGGGCCTGAACGCCTTTTTCGCCTACACGGTCGTGCAGGGTCTGGGCGTGCCGTGGCAGACCGCGCTGGGGGCCGTGTTCATCTCCGGCGTGCTGTTCGTCCTCCTGAGCGTCGTGGGGGCCCGGCAGGCCATCGTCCAGGCGATTCCCCGGTCGCTGAAGTTCGCCATCACGGCCGGAATCGGGGCCTTCCTGGCCTTCCTGGGCCTCAAGAACGCCGGGATCGTGGTCGGGAACCCCGCCACCCTGCTCGCCCTGGGCAACCTGACCCTCCCGCCCGTATGGCTGGCCCTCGCAGGGCTGGTCCTGACGGCGGTCCTGATGACCCGCCGGATCACGGGCGCCATCCTGTGGGGCATCCTGCTCGTGACGCTCCTGGGTATCGCGCTGCGCCTTCCCCTGTATGCCGGCGGGGCAGACGGAGCCCTGCAGGCTTTCCCCGGTTTCGGGGGCCAGTTCCTGGGCATCTTCGGTACGCCGGTCTGGCCCGGCGACCTGGTCGGGCAGCTCGATCTGGGCGGCGCGCTGGGCCTGGGCCTGCTGAGCGTGGTCTTCACGTTCTTCTTCGTGGACTTCTTCGACGCGACCGGCACCCTCACGGGCCTCTCGCAGCGGGCCGGCTTCCTGGACGAACGGGGCAACATGCCGCGTGCCCGGCGCCTGTTCGCGATGGACGGTCTGGCCGCCATGTTCGGAGCCTTCATGGGTACCTCGACCACCACGGCCTACGTAGAAAGCGCCTCGGGCATCGGCGAGGGCGGACGCACCGGCCTGACGGCCGTGACGGTGGGGGTGCTGTTCCTGCTGAGCATGTTCCTGTGGCCGCTGGCCGGAGCCATTCCCTCGGCCGCGACCGCGCCCGCCCTGATCCTGGTCGGGGCCCTGATGATGGACAGCGTGCGTCACATCGACTGGGACGACCTGAGCGACAGCGTGCCCGCCTTCCTGACCATCATCGCCATGCCCCTGACCTTCTCCATCGCCAACGGCGTGAGCCTGGGCGTCATCAGTTTCTGCGCGATCAAGCTCCTGAGCGGACGCGGCAAACAGGTCAGCCCGATCCTGTACGGCATCGGGGTCCTGCTGCTGGCCCGCTACATCTGGTTGTCGGAAGGGTAGCGCCCCACGGAGTTCACTGAAGCCGCCCGCATCCTGCCGGGCGGCTTTCTGCTGGTCGCCGCAGCAGGCACACTGGGGCCATGTCTGCCCAGGTCCTGTACCGCCCCGCCGAGCCGCGCGACGAGCGCCGGCTGGGGGAGATCGCCCACGCCACCGGATACTTCGGGGACCCGGCCACCCGCTTTTTTCCGGATCGGGCCCTGTTCGCCGACCTCTGGGTCCGCCCGTACCTGCACGGTGGGGGAGGGGCCTCCTTCGTGGCCGAACTGGACGGTGAGGTGCAGGGCTATGTCCTGGGCGCGCCTGATCCGGTCGCCTATCAGCGGGCGCTGATCCGGACGGTCACCCGCCACGTGCTCCCGCGACTGCTGACCGGACGCTACCTGCGTCCCTGGCCCGGTCTAGTCTATCTGCTGCGCGCGGCCGTGTTCTCGGGGCCACATGCCGACCCCGCCCAGTTTCCGGCCCACCTGCACCTCAACCTGATGCCGGGGGCGCGCGGCCAGGGGTTGAGCGGTCCCCTGCTCGAGCTGCACCTCGCCCGCCTGGCCGAGCTGGGGGTGCGGGGGGTCCAGCTCTCGACCACGCTGGAAAATACGGCGGCTCTCCGGACCTACCGTCGGCGCGGCTTCGTCGTCGCCGGAGCGCGGCGCACCGCCCTGTGGACCCCGTGGCTCGGGCGGCCCGCCGTTCAGGTGGTCCTGACCCGATCCGTAGCCTGAGACGCGTCCTTTCCGGTCATCCGGCACCCTGAGGCGGCGGAGGCTTGCATTACAGTGGCCGCATGCCAAAGTCAGTCGTCCATTCCTGTCCGGACCTGCGGCGGAGCGCGCCGTGAAGGTCATCAGCATCTACAACCAGGCCGGAGGTGCCGGCAAGACCACCGTCACCCGGGACCTCGGCTACGCCCTGACCCAGCTCGGATTTCGCGTCCTGCTCGTGGATCTCGACTCGCAGGCCAGTCTGACGCGCTGGCTCGGGCAGCTCGCTCCGGGCACAGACGGGAGCAAGCCCGCCGGCCTGCGGCTCGACCGCACGGTGTTTCCGGTCCTCACCGATCCCGACGCCGACCTCCCCGAGCCGCTCAACGCCTTCGGCATGGACCTCATTCCGGCCAACACCAAACTCAGTGTGGGAGACTCGGTCCTCTACGACGACCAGAACCGCATGGGCCAGCTGCGCGCGGCCATCCGCCGGGTCCAGGGCTACGACTTCGTCCTGATCGACGCGCCGCCCGGTCGCACCGCGATGGCCCTGGCCGGCGTGGCGGCCAGCGACCATCTCCTCATTCCGGTGAATGTCGCCAAAGCCCTCGACAACATCGACAACGTGGCCGAGGTCCTCACGACCGCGCGCCGCTTCTCGCCCACGCTCTCGGTGCTGGCGCTGGTCCCACACTCCTTCATGCGCAATACCCGCCACCACAAGGACGTGCTCCGGGGGATGCAGGAAGACCTCGCTGCCCTGGCCCCCACGACCACGCCGATCAGCCACAAGGACACGCTGTACGACGACGCGACCCTGTACCAGCAGCCCATCGCGGTGTATGCCCCGAGGAACTCGGCTCCCGAGGAATACCGCCGTCTGGCCGGTGAAGTGCTGGCGCTGCTGGGCATGCAGCCCGCCGCCGGGGCGACGTCATGAGCCGGGGTCCCCGTCCCAGCGCCGTGAAATTCGACGCGGGCCTGACGGTCGCCGGCCTGAGTGCGCCGACCGTCTTCAACGTCTCGCCCGACCAGATCCAGGTACGGCCCGACTTCAACCCGCGCGGGCAGCACACCCCGGTCGCCGACGCCTTCAGCGAGCCGGCGCTGCGGGCCCTGGGCGAAAGCATGCGCCGGGACGGCGTGCTGACCCCCCTGATCGTCTCCCAGGCCGCCGAGGGCACCTACTGGCTGATCGCGGGTGAACGGCGGCTGCGCGCGGCCCGGCTGGCGGGGCTGACCACCCTGCCCGTCATGCTCAAGACCGAACAGGACGCGGCGCGCCTCGCTCTGGTCGAAAACCTGCAACGCCAGAACCTCAACCCGGTGGACGAGACCTTCGGGTCTTCCGGCTGCTCTCCCTGGAAACGGGTCTGGCACCGAACGAGCTTCCGGCCGCTCTGCGGGCCGCCCTGCGCGAACCCGGGAAGGACCCTCACGACCTCGCCACCCGCCTGGAGAGCTACGGCGCGACCTCGCTCGAAGCCTGGGCCAGACACCGCCCCGCGTTTCTAAAGATGACGCCCAGCGAACTGGCGGCGGTGCGAGAGGGCCGCCTGCCCTGGCGTACCGCCGCCGAGCTGACCCGGCTGCCGGAGGGGGAGGACCGCACCGCCCTTCTGCGACAGGCAGAGGCCGACGACCTCTCGACGGCGCAGGTCGGGCGGCGGGTCCGGGAACTTCAGGGCAGCGACGCTTTCGCGCTGCGGGCCCGGCAACTTCTCTCCGAGATCAAGCCCGCTCGCCTGACAGCCCTCTCCCCAGAACGCCGTGAACAGGCCGAACGCCTGTTGACGGAACTGGCTGACCTCCTACGCTCCTGAGTTTTTCTGTCCACACACGAGGACACGTGTCCGCAAAAGGCAGAAAAAACGCTTCCTGGCAGAGCCAAAGCCACTTGAGGATAACCGAGGCTTGGGAAGAAGGATCTCTGAATTCTGTTGATACACAAGGACACGTGTCCATAAAATCTTATAAATAATTAGTTTGAAAACTTAAAATTTATCCTTATTATGCCTTAAGCTAATCAAATAAGAGGACTCTCCATTGTCTGGAGATTGTCTGGAGGCGTCGCATCCGCTTCCCAAGCTGGACCTCCTGACCCTTAATCTCCTGGGAAGGCCAGGAAGGCTCCTCCATCCTTCTCTCAAAGCTCCTAGTCCACTCGGTACATCGCTGAGCCTTGTAGGGCCGTTTTAGGCCCTTTCAGAGGCATCTGCTTTCCCCACCTCTTTCCCAATCCAGGAGGACCATGCCGGTCTCATTCAATTTCCTCACCGATGGAAGAGGCGCATGACCTGCCCCATCACCCTGTTTACCGGACAATGGGCCGATGTTCCCCTGGCCGAACTCGCACCCCTCGCCCGGCAGATGGGCTACGACGGCCTGGAACTGACTTGCTCGGACGATCATTTCGATATGCACGCCGCCCTGACGGACCCTGGATATGTCGAGCGTCAGCGGACCTTGCTTGCCGAGCATGACCTGCGCTGCTTCGCCGTCAGCAACCACCTTGGCGACCAAGTTGTCTGTAAGCCGATCGATACGCGCCACCGCCCCATCCTGCCGTCGGAATCTGGGAAGACGGCGGCAGGATGGCCTACGCCAGCGGGCCACCCAGGCCATGAAAGACACGGCCCACGCCGCCGCCCGCTTTGGAGTGAGAACCGTGACGGGATTTACCGGTTCGAGTGTCTGGCACAGCATCTGTACCTTCCCACCCACCGATCAGGCTTACTGGGACGCCGGCTTCGAGGACTTCCCCCGGCGCTGACTGCCGGTCCTAGATATTTTCGACGAGGTTAGCGTGAACTTCGCTCTGGAAATCCATCCGGCCGAAATCGCCTTCGATACGGTTTCGGCCGGGCGGGCCATTACAGCCATCAATCACTATCCCTGTTTCGGCTTCAACCACGATTCGGGCCACCTCGCCTATCAGGGCGTGGACCACACAGGATTCGTCCGCGCCTTTCCGAAGCGGATCTTCCGGGTCCATCTCAAGGCCGTATGGTAGGGACACGGCAACGGTGAAGTCGGCGTCTTCGGGGGCTATACCAGTTTCGGCGATGCCCGGCGGTTCTGGAACTTCCATTCTTTGGGACGCGGTGACGTGCGTTTCGAGGACGTGACCGTCGCCTTGAACGATATGGGATATGACGGGCCTTTGAGTATCAAGTGGGAGGATGCCCCCATGGACCAGTTACACGGCGCAGCCGAAAGTGCTGCCATTGCAAGAAAGCTCAATTTGCATGCATCGACTTTGGCTTTCGACGCCGCTTTTCAGAAGAGGAGAGAATCATGACTCGCAAACTGCGTTGGGGTCTCGTGGGCGGTGGAGTGGACGCATTCATCGGAGCTGTTCACCGACACGCCGCCGCTCTCGATGGCCAATACGACCTCGTGGCCGGTGCACTTTCGAGCACCCCCGAGAGGTCCCAAATATCCGGCCAGGTATTGGGCCTGCCCGAAGACCGCGTCTACAACTCCTGGGAACAGATGCTGGAGCGTGAGCGGATGCGGCCCGACCCGGTCGAGGTCGTCAGCATCGTTACCCCCAACCACATGCATTTCCCTGTGGCCCTCGCGGCCGTTCAGGCCGGCTTTCATGTCATCTGCGACAAACCCCTCGTGCATACCTCCGAGCAGGCCCGCGCACTGGAGGCGGCGGTCAGAGAGAGCGGCACCCTGTTTGCCGTCACCTACAACTACAGCGGCTATCCACTGATCCGCCAAGCCCGCGAAATGGTGCTGGCCGGAGCAATAGGCGAAGTGCGTAAGGTGCAGGTGGAGTACCACCAGGGTTGGCTGGCCCGTGAAGATCAGGGCAAACAGGCTGCGTGGCGCACCGATCCGGCGCTGAGCGGGCCTGCCGGCGCGCTCGGCGACATCGGCACCCACGCCGAGCAGTTGCTCAGCTACGTGACCGGACAGGACATCACGTCACTGAGTGCCGAGCTGACTTCGTTTGTTCCTGGGCGTGCGGTCGATGACGACGCCAACGTGCGCCTGCGCCTGAGTGGGGGGGCGAGGGGCCTGCTGACCTGCTCACAGGTGGAGATCGGCCGTGAAAACGATCTGCGGCTCTCGGTATTCGGAACACTGGGGAGCCTGGGCTGGTGTCAGGAAGATCCCAATGTCTTGATCTTCGACCGTCTGGATCAACCCCGCCAGATCCTGACCCGCGGAGGTCCTGGTCTCGGGCAGTCGGCTCAAGCGGCGACCCGACTGCCCGCTGGGCACCCTGAAGCGTTCGTCGAGGCGTTCGGAAACATCTACCGTGATTTTGCAGCACATGTACGCGCTCAGATCGCAGGAAAGGCCCACAGTCCTGCCTACCCGACCATTGCGGATGGTGTGCGCGGCGTGGAGTTCGTCGAGGCGGCCATAGAGAGTGCCAGCAGTGGCAGCTGGGTCAACCTGCCCCGCTGAGGGAACATGTCTGAAAAGCCCCTCACCAAGCCGGGGAGATTGGGGGCTTTTTCAGGTCTCGCCCTGATTGATGATTTTAATGATTTTAAAAGATGTTAAAAACATATGATGATCATCATCAGGGCGGCGAGAAAAACATCGATCAGGACGCAGTTTTTCGCCCCAATTCCCCAAAGAGACAAGCTCAAAAGGCCCCAATTCCCCAAAGAGACAAGCTCAAAAGGCCCCAATTCCCCAAAGAGACAAGCTCGAAGGGCCCCAATTCCCCAAAGAGACAAGCTCAATTCCCCAAAGAGACAAGCTGTCTCTTTGGGGAATTCCCCAAAGAGACAAGCTCGAAGGGCCCCAATTCCCCAAAGAGACAAGCTCAAAAGGCCCCAATTCCCCAAAGAGACAAGCTCGGTGGATTTTGGGGAAGAGAAGACGTTAAACACAGCGTTTTCAGGGTCAATTCCCCAAAGAGACAGGCTGAGGTGAGGAGAAAATTCCCCAAAGAGACAGGCTTCCCCAAAGAGACAGGTTCAGAGAAATGGTCTGGAAGATTAAACTTCGATCAGGACACGAAATTCTGCGGCGAGGTCCACCTGTGTCTTGTCGGCCAGGGCGCGAGTCAGGCGGCGGGAGAATTCCAGGCCGTCCAGTGTGCCGTTACCGACGAGGGTGGAGATGACCGCCATCTCCTCGGCACTGAGATGGTCTCCCATCATCATCTGGAGCAGGCTCAGCATGCGGCGCTCACGGGCCTCCGGGCGCATCTCACGCCATGCTTTCGCCTGTTGCGCTTCCCAGTCCTCGTCTCCTGCCGGAGCCTCTACCGTCTTGGTCACCGAGCGTGTCTTTTTGGGGAATTCCCTGGCAGGGCCGGACTCGGCAGCACTCTCGGAAGAGAAATATTCGGCGTACCGCTCGGGATTGCGGAACATGTCCACCAGAAGGCCCTGGCGGTTCTTGACGGGGGTACGCGCCTGCGACACCACGCGCCCGAAGGCCGCGACGGTGGCCTCGACCTGTGCGGCGTAGGCCTGCACGGTCTTGACGGCGTTGGGCGCGCTCAGGCCGTTGCGGGTGAGCAGCGCGACCAGTTCGGTGTTGGGCGGCGCGGCCACCTGCCCGAAGCGGTAGGTGATCTGCTGGCCTTCACCACGCCCGGTGTAGATCACCTCGACGAGGTAAGCCGTGTCGAGCAGTTCCTGATGGGCGGGCTCCAGCGCCCGGCGGATCTTGTCCAGTCGCCAGCCGTGCATGCCCAGGTGCTCGCCCCAGTTGCGGGTGGAGACCGTGTAGGCGTCGGTCGGCACCTTGCCCAGGGGCGCGCGCCGCTCTTCGAGGCTGCGGTACAGGGTCCGGACCATCGGCTGCGAGAGCTGGGAATAGAACTCCAGGTCCAGAGGGCGCAGGTGGCCGCTGCGCACGCTGCGGGTGATCGCCCGCGCGAGCTGGATTTCCAGAATGGTGTCGGCGCGCAGGGTCCCGATCTCCTCGGCGATTTCGGTGGCGTCCACCCTCGCGAACGAGCTGATGATGCTGAACTCCTCGCTGACCCACTGGTGCTGGCGGCCGTCGAACCACGACTCGGTGATGGCGAAGGTGCTGCCCTGGAGGCGGCGCAGGCCTTCCAGGACCTCGCTGTATTGCCGTCCCCCCACCGTCAGGCCCGCGAGCGTGAGCAGGCGGTAGGCCGAGAGCTGAATGACCCCCGCGTTGGGCAGGCCCTGTTCGACGAAGGCGTTGACCAGTCCGATGATGATGTCGTTGTCCAGGCCGTGCGGCACCACCGCGTCGGCCCGGGAGACGCATTTGACGTGGATGGCCCCCAGCGCGTCCACCGTGAGCTGTTTTTCCCAGGACTGGAGGGTGCTGGGAATGCGGTTCTGCGCCAGCGCCAGCGCCAGCCGGGCGATGTTGCGCTCGTCGTGGCCCTGAAGCTGCCGGGGTTCCTGCCGCGTGTTCTTGCCCACGCCCGGCAGTGTACGCGCCCCGGCTGCCCGCGCGCCGCGCCCGCCTGCCCAGGCAGCGCGGGGGGCTGCGCAGGCGCGGCGCGCTATGCTGGCGGAGCTGACAATCAGGCCGCTGTTCTGCATGGATAACCAGTGGCCCGCCTCTTTCCCTTCCGTGTGGCGTCAACCATGTGTTTCCGGGCCGGACGGCCTGGAACGCGGCGCGGGCCAGTGCTGGCGAGGAGAATGCGGTATGGAGAGCGTGAGCATCACGGTGAACGGAGAGCGGCGGGAAGCGCCGGGCGCGCGGCCCCACACCACGCTGCTGAACTGGTTGCGGGATCAGGGCCTGACCGGCTGCAAGGAAGGCTGCGCCGAGGGCGAGTGCGGGGCCTGCGCGGTGCTCGTCGCCCGCCCGGACGGCGAGGAGGGGACGCGCTGGGAGAGCGTGAACGCCTGCCTGGTGCTGCTGCCCGCCATGAGTGGGGGAGAGGTCGTGACCGCCGAGGGCCTGGGCACGCCGCAGCACCTGCACCCCGTGCAGCGCGAGCTGGCGGTGCGCGGCGGCAGCCAGTGCGGGTACTGCACGCCCGGCTTCGTGACGAGCATGGCGGCCGAGTACTACCGCCCTGGGCGCCAGAGTGGTGAGCACCGTGCCCCGAACGGCTTCGACATCCACGCCCTGAGCGGCAACCTGTGCCGCTGCACCGGCTACCGCCCGATTCAGGACGCCGCGCACGCCTTGGGCACGCCGCCGGAGGAGGACGTGCTGGCCGCGCGGCGTGCCCTGCCCGCCCCGGCCCTGCCTGCCCTGCACCTGTCCGGCCCCGGCGGCGACTTCCGGCGGCCCGGCACGCTCGAACAGGCGCTCGAGGTACTGGCCCAGTCGCCCGACGCCAAGGTGCTCGCGGGCGGTACCGACTGGGGGGTCGAGGTCAACCTGCGCCACGCCCGCGCGGGCCTGACGGTGGCCGTGGACGCCCTGCCCGAACTGCGCGAGCTGATCTGGTCGCCGGACAGTGTGGAGATCGGCGCGGGCCTGAACCTCAGCGAGATCGAGCGCCGGCTCGCGGGCCGCGTGCCGCTGCTGGCCGAGTGGTTTCCGCAGTTCGCCAGCCGCCTCATTCGCAACAGCGCGACCCTGGGGGGCAACCTGGGCACCGCGTCGCCCATCGGGGACAGCCCGCCCGTGCTGCTGGCGCTGAACGCCTCGCTGCGGCTGGCGTCACGGGGGGGCGAGCGCGAAGTGCCGCTGGCCGACTATTTCACCGGCTACCGGCAGACCGTGCGCCGCCCCGGCGAACTCATCCGCAGCGTGAAGATTCCGCTGCCGCTCGCGCCGGTTGCCGCCTTCCACAAGATCGCCAAGCGCCGTTTCGACGACATCTCCAGCGTGGCGGTGGCCTTCGCGCTGGACCTGGACGGGGACGTGGTGCGCGAGGTGCGCATCGGCCTGGGCGGCGTCGCGGCCACGCCGCTGCGGGCCCGCGCCACCGAAGAGGCCCTGACCGGCCAGCCCTGGACCGAGGCGACCGTGCGCGCCGCCGCCCGCACCTTGCGCGGCGAGGGCACGCCGCTGGACGACCACCGCGCCTCGGCGGCCTACCGCGCGGCGATGCTGGAACAGGCGCTCCTGAAGTTCTATTTCGCGGGGCAGGAACAGGGGGTGGGCGCATGAGCAGCCTGCACGAACGGCCCACGCACGGCGCGGTGGGCGAGGCCATCCCGCACGAGAGCGCCGCGCTGCATGTCACCGGGCAGGCGCTGTACACCGACGACCTGGGGGGCCGTCTGGGCGGCCTGCTACACGCCTGGCCGGTGCAGGCCCCGCATGCCCACGCCCGGATTCTGGCGATGGAGACGGCCCCCGCCCTCACGATTCCCGGCGTCATACGGGTCCTGACGGCCGCCGACGTGCCCGGCGAGAACGACTCGGGGGTCAAGCACGACGAGCCGCTGTTTCCCTCGGAAGTCATGTTCTACGGGCAGGCGGTCGCCTGGGTGCTGGCCGACACGCTCGACGCCGCCCGCCTGGGCGCGCAGGCCGTACGGATCGAGTACGGCCCGCTGCCGGCCCTCCTGACGCTGACCGAGGCGATAGAGGCCGGGTCCTTCCAGGGCAACGCCTCCACCCTGCGCCGGGGCGACGTGGGGCAGGGCTTCGCGGAGGCGGCGCACGTCTTCGAGGGCGAGTTCGAGTTCGGCGGCCAGGAGCACTTCTATCTGGAGACGAACGTGGCGCTCGCGCAGGTGGACGAGGCCGGGCAGGTCTTCGTGCAGAGCAGCACCCAGCACCCCACCGAGACGCAGGAGATCGTGGCGCACGTGCTGGGGCTCTCCTCGAACGCCGTGACCGTGCAGTGCCTGCGCATGGGCGGCGGCTTCGGTGGCAAGGAGATGCAGCCGCACGGCTTCGCGGCGGTGGCGGCGCTGGGGGCGACCCTCACCGGGCGGCCCGTCCGGCTGAGATTGAACCGCACCCAGGACCTCACCCTGACCGGCAAGCGCCACCCCTTCCACGCCGTCTGGAAGGTGGGCTTCGGCGAGGACGGCAAGCTGCGCGCCCTCCAGGCCACCCTGACCAGCGACGGCGGCTGGAGCCTGGACCTCTCCGAGCCGGTGCTGGCGCGGGCGCTGTGTCATGTGGACAACGCCTACTACCTGCCGCACGTCGAGGTGCACGGCCGCGTCGCCAGGACGAACAAGACCTCCCAGACGGCCTTCCGGGGCTTCGGGGGACCGCAGGGGATGCTGGTCATCGAGGACATCCTGGGCCGCTGCGCGCCGCTGCTGGGTCTGGAGGCCCACGAGCTGCGGCGGCTGAACTTCTACCAGGAGGGCGAGGCCACGCCCTACGGCCAGCCGGTGCGCCACGCCGGGCGCATCGCCGAGGTGTGGGACACGCTGCTGGAGCGCTCGGATTTCGCGGCCCGCCACGCCGAGATCCGGGCCTTCAACGCCGCGCACCCGCACCGCAAGCGGGGGCTGGCGGTCACGCCGGTCAAGTTCGGGATTTCCTTCAACTTCACGTCCTACAACCAGGCGGGCGCGCTCGTCCACGTCTACAAGGACGGCTCGGTGCTCATCAACCACGGCGGCACCGAGATGGGCCAGGGCCTGCACACCAAGATGCTCCAGGTGGCCGCGACCGCGCTCGGCGTGCCGCTGGCCTGCGTGCGCCTCGCGCCCACGCGTACCGACAAGGTGCCCAACACCTCGGCCACGGCGGCGAGCAGCGGGGCCGACCTCAACGGCGGCGCGGTCAAGGACGCCTGCGACCAGATCAAGACCCGGCTCGCCGAGGTCGCCGCCGGGTCGCTGGGCACGCGCTCGGTGAAGGTCGGCGCGCTGGGGGTCCACCCGGACGACGTGCGCTTCGAGAACGGGCGGGTGTTCCCGGTCGGGCATCCCGAACTCGGCATGGACTTCCGCGAGGTCGTCCACGACGCCTACCACCTGCGCACGCAGCTATGGGCGGCGGGTTTCTACCGCACGCCGGGCCTGCACTGGGACCGCGTGAACCTGCGCGGTGAGCCCTTCAAGTACTTCTCCTACGGCGCGTCGGTCAGCGAGGTCGAGGTGGACGGCTTCACGGGCGCCTACACCCTGCGCCGCGCGGACCTGCTGCACGACGTGGGCGACAGCCTCTCGCCCCTGATCGACCTCGGGCAGGTCGAGGGCGGCTTCGTGCAGGGCGCGGGCTGGCTGACCCTCGAAGACCTGCGCTGGGATACCTCCGACGGGCCGAACCGGGGCCGCCTCGCCACCCAGGCCGCGAGCACCTACAAGCTGCCGAGCTTCTCGGAGATGCCCGAGGTATTCAACGTGGCGCTGCTGGAACGCGCCACCGAAACCGGCGTGGTGTACGGCTCCAAGGCGGTCGGCGAGCCGCCCCTGATGCTGGCGATCAGTGTGCGCGAGGCGCTGCGGCAGGCGGCGGCGGCCTTCGGGCCGGATGGGCGCGCTCAGCTGCTCGCCAGCCCCGCCACCCCCGAGGCGGTGTACTGGGCACTGGAGACGGCGCGCACGGCGGCCCGGACGGCCGTGGCGGCCGATGACTGAGTTGGGCGTATGACCACCTGGCTCACGGGCCTCGACACCCTGCGCGCCCGCAACGCGCCGGGCGTCCTCGTCACGCTGGTGGGCGTGCGCGGCCACGCCCCGCGTGAGGCGGGGGCCAAGATGGTCGTCGGCGCGCAGGACTGCTGGGACAGCGTCGGCGGCGGCAACCTGGAGGCGACGGCCGTCGCCCGTGCCCGCGCCCTGATCGCCGCCGGGGTGAGCACGCCCGAACTCCTGACCCTGCGCCTGACCGACCGTGCGTCCAATGAACACGGGCGGCAGTGCTGCGGCGGCGAGGTCACGCTGCTGCTCGACCCGCTGCCCACCCGGCGGCCGACCGTCGCCGTCTTCGGGGTCGGGCATGTGGGGCTGGAGGTCGCGCTGCTGCTCTCGCGCCACCCGCTGCACCTGCACCTCGCCGACTCGCGCGCCGCGCAGCTCGCCCCGGAACGCCTCGCGCCCCTGGGTGGGGGAGAGGCGCACCTTCATGTCCACCACGTCCCCATTCCCGAGCTGGCGCTGGCCGAGCTGCCCGCCGGCGCGCACGTCCTGATCCTCACGCACGACCACGCCGAGGACGCCGCCCTGTGCGACGCCGCGCTGCGCCGCCCCGACCTCGGCTTCATCGGATTGATCGGGTCGAGCGCCAAGTGGGCGCGCTTTCAGGAGCAGCTCCGGCGCGAGGGGCACACCGACGCCGACCTCGCCCGCATCACCACCCCCATCGGCCTGCCGGGGCTACGCGGCAAGGCTCCGGCGGTCATCGCCCTGAGCGTGGCCGCGCAACTTCTCGAACGGTTCCAGACCGAACAGGCCTTCCAAACGACATGACACAGACTTTCCAGACTTCTGCCGACCCCGTCCTCTACCGCGCCACCTTCATGCATACGCCGCGCAGCCCCTTCGCCGATGCGGAGGCCCTGCACGCCGAGGACGACGGCGGCCTGCTCGTCGCGGGCGGCACCATCCTCGCCAGCGGTCCCTGGGCCGAGGTGCGCGCCCAGGCCCCCGAGGCGCCCGTCACCGACCTGCGCGGCGGCCTGCTGCTGCCCGGTTTCGTGGACACCCACGTCCACTACCCGCAGGTGCGCGTGGTGGGCGGCCTGGGGATGCCGCTGCTCGACTGGCTGGACCGCAACGCGCTGCCCGAGGAGGCCCGCCTGGCCGACGAGGGGTACGCCCGCGCGGTCGCCCGCGAGTTCCTGGGCGCGCTGGCGATGAACGGCACGACCACCGCTCTCGTGTTCGGGGCGCACTATGCCGGGGCCATGCACGCCTTTTTCGAGGAGGCGGCCACGTCAGGCCTGCGCACCGTCGCCGGGCTGGTCGTGGGCGACCGGCTGCTGCGGCCCGAGCTGCACACCACCCCCGAGCGTGCCTACGCCGAGGGCCGTACCCTGATCGAGCGCTGGCACGGCCGGGGGCGCGCGCTGTACGCCGTGACGCCGCGCTTTAGCCTCTCGGCCAGCGAGGGCCTGCTCGACGCCTGCGGGGCGCTGCTGCGGGAATTTGAGGGTGTACGCTTCACCAGCCACATCAACGAGAACGTGACCGAGGTCGAGGTGGTCCGGGGCCTGTTCCCGGAGGCGCGCGACTACCTCGACACCTACGAGCGTGCCGGGCTGGTCGGGCGGCGCAGCGTGCTGGCGCACAACGTCTGGCCGTCGGACCGCGAACTCGGCGCGATGGCCGAGCACCGCTGCTCGGCGGCGCACTGCCCGTGCAGCAATTCGGCGCTGGGCAGCGGCTTCTTCCCGCTGCGGCGGCACCTCGCGGCGGGCGTCCACGTCTCGCTGGGCAGCGACGTGGGCGGCGGCACCGGCTTCTCGCTGCTCAAGGAGGGTGTGCAGGCCTACTTCATGCAGCAGCTCATGGGCGCGGACGGCGTGGCCCTGACCCCGGCCCACCTGCTGTACCTCGCCACCCGGGCAGGGGCCGAGGCGCTGGACCTCGGGGACCTGACGGGCGACTTCAGCGCCGGGCGGCAGTTCGACGCCGTGCACCTCTCGCCGCCGCCCGGCACGCCGCTCGCCGCCGTGTACGCCCACGCCGAGGGACCGGGGCGCCTGCTCGCGGCCACCTTCGCCAGCGGTACCCAGGGCGACGTGGCGCGCGTGTGGGTGGGCGGCGACGAGGTCTACGCGCGGGGCTGAGCCGTCTCCTCCCGGCGTGCAGGTGCGGCGGGCGCGCCGTCGAGTTGCCGGATGGCGGGTGAGAGAAAGCCCAGCAGGGCGGCCCCGCCCCCCAGGATCCCCAGCGCCACGAACAGCCAGCGCACCCCGAGCACCTCGCCCAGCGGCGTCGCCAGCGCCAGTCCGATGGGCGCGGCGAGGCCGGTGACGGTGTTCATCAGCGACAGGACCCGGCCCTGCAGGTGCGCGGGGATGGTCGTCTGGAGCAGCGCCGTCAGGGGACCGTTGCCCAGGACGTAGGTCAGGCCGCTCAGGACCCACCAGCCCACCGCCAGCCCGAACAGGCCGCGCGGAGCCAGCGCCGTGAGGGCCAGGGTCAGGCAGGAGGCCGCGAAGCCTGCCAGGACCCAGGGCACCTGCCGCCGGGGCGCGGCCGCCGCGAGGACCAGCCCGCCCGCGATCATGCCCAGGCCAGACAGGCCTTCCATCAGGGCGACCTGCCCGGCCCCGCCCCCGAAATGCTGCTTGACCAGCAGGGGCACGAGCGTGAAGGACGGCGCGATGATGAGCACGACGCCGCCCATCAGCCCGAACAGCCGCCGCAGCCCCGGCTGGTGCCACACCAGTCCCACGCCTTCGCGGAATTCGGCCCACAGACCGCCGCCCTCGTCCGTAGGCGCGCGCCGGGGCTGCGGAACCCGGTAGAGCAGCAGCGGCACGATGCCCAGCAGCGCCGTCGCCACGTCGATGCCCAGCGCCCAGCCGATGGGCATGATGCCGATGGCCAGGGCACCCAGGGGGGCGGCGGCCACCGTCATCAACCCCTGAAGGGTCTGGTTCAGCCCGGCGGCGCGCGGCAGGAAGGTGGCCGGCACGAGCATCGCGGTGCTCGCGGCGGCGGCGGGCGACTGGAAGGCCTGCATGGCGCTGCGGACGAACATCATGGTGTAGGCGTGCCACAGTTCGACCTGGCCGGTCAGGAACAGGGCGATCAAAACCACCATGCACAGGGCGCTGACCGCGTCCGCGCCGATCATCAGGGCGCGGCGGCTGTAGCGGTCGGCCAGCGTGCCGCCCAGCGGGCTCAGGAGCGCCTGGGGCAGCAGCGCCGCGAGGCCCGCCGTCGCCAGCGCGGCCACGCTGCCGGTCGTGTCGGTGATCCACCACAGCAGCACGAACTGCGTGAGGGCCGACCCTATCAGCGACGACGCCTGCCCGCCGAAGATGGCCCAGAACCGGGGCTGCCAGCCGGGGCCAGGGTCCGGATGGCCGGGGCCCGCAGACAGGGAAGGGGGGGCGGTGTTCAGGGCCGGGTCCACGCGATCAGCTCCTCTTTCAGGGCGGCGAGCCGGGCGGCGTCGAGGTCGGGAATGCCCACCTGCCGGCCGAGCCACAGGCCGTCGCAGGCCAGGCGCACCGCGTGGGCGCGTCCCGCAGGCAGGCCGTCGGCCTCGGCGTCACGCAGCACGAAGGCCTGCATCTCCTGCAAGGAGGCGAGCTGCTCGGGCAGCGCGCCCAGGGGGGCCAGCGCGGCGCTCAGGGCCGGTTCGTCCACGTCGGGCCGGAAACAGACTTCGATATAGGCGCGCAGCCACGCGCCGGGCTGGGGGCCGCGCTGCGCGGTCTCGGCGCCGTGGACCGCCGCGAGCTCGCGCTGGAAGTCCTCGACCAGCGCGTGGGCCAGCGCCGCCAGCAACCGCTCCTTGGTGGGGTAGTGGTGCAGCAGTCCGCCCTTGCTGATTCCGGCCTCGCGGGCCACGGCGTCGAGAGAGAGGGTCGCGCCCTGACGCCGCAACACCTGCCGGGCGGCGGCGAGCAGGGCGGCGCGGGTCAGTTCGGGATGAGCGGAACGGGCCATTGCTCCAGTTTACCGACCGTCTGGACGGTTTGCAAAACGGTCATGGGAGGTGGAGACAGCAGGCTGACAGAAGGTCCTTAATCTGCTCCTCATGTTCAGAGTGCTGCCTGCCCTGCTTGTCCTGAGTGCCGCCCTGCTCGCCGCCTGTGACCGCACGCCGACCGGCAGCAGCCCCTATCCGGGCGGACCGACGGCCGACGGCAAGGTGAAGCTGCTGGCCGAGGCGAGCCTGCCCGCGACCAGCCTGAGCGCGATGGGCTACACGGCCGCGCAGCTCGGCCAGGCCCAGGCCAACGGCCTGCGCAGCACCACCCTCCCGGCCATCGGCAGCGGCCTGCTGGCGCTGCCCAGCGGCGAGTTCGTGGGCATCACCGACCGGGGACCCAACGAGGACCACCTCGACGCCTCGGGCAAGGCCGACGGCAAGATTTTCCCGCTGCCCGACTTCAGCCCCACGCTGGTGCGCTTCCGGGTCGAGGGCAACGCCATCGTGCCGCAGGCCTACACCAGGCTGACCGGCAGCCAGGGCCAGGGCATCACCGGCCTGACCAACCTCTCGGGCGAGGAACTGCCCTTCGCGTCGCAGGCCAGCACCTCGCCGTTGGCCTTCAACCAGAGCGGCATGGATACCGAGGCCATCGCGCGTTTCCCGGATGGACGCTTCATCACGGTGGAGGAGACCTCCCCCTCGGTCGCCATTCTGAGTGCGTCGGGGCAGGTGCTCGTGCGCTACACCCCGGTCAGCAAGACGCTGCCGAACGCGGGTTATCCCGTGAAGAACGTCCTGCCCGACGTTTTGACCCAGCGCCGGGTCAACCGGGGTTTCGAGAGCGTGAGCCTGAGCGACGACGGCAAGTCGGCGTGGGTGACGCTGCAAAGCCCCATGGGCGACGCCAAGGCCGACGCCTACAAGGGCAGCCGCGTGCTGCGCACCCTGAAGCTCGACGTGTCCGATCCCTTGAACGCCAGGGTCGTGGGCGAATACCTGACGCTGGGCAGCGCCATCTCGGATTACCCGGCGGGCGGCAAGCAGGCCGACCTGAAGGTGAGCGACACCACCTGGATTTCGGGCGACAAGCTGCTGCTGCTGGAGCGGGCGGGAGGGCTGGTGCAGCTGTTCGTCGAGGACTTCAGCGGCGCGACCAACGTGCTGGGCCACGCCGACGAGGGCAAGCTGACCTTCGAGAACACGGCCACGAACCTCGGCGCGCTGGGCATCAAGACGAGCGCCCGTACCCTCGTCTTCAAGTCCACCGACGCGGGCATCACCGACGACAAGCTCGAAGGCGTGACCCTGCTGTCGCCCTCGACCGTCGCCCTGTCGAACGACAACGATTTCGGCATCGGGGACAACAAGACGGGCGCACCCAGCAAGCTCTGGATCGTGCAGCTCGGCCAGCGCCTGCGCTGAGGGGGACCGTACGCAGGTGGCCCGGCACGTTCTCTGGCGGGCGGGCGGTGCGTCGGCCGGCCCGCCTACCCGCCCCGGGTCAGAACGCCGGAACGACCGCGCCCGAGTACTTCTTGAGGATGAAGGCCTTGACCTCGGGGCTCTGCAGGGCCTTGACCAGCTTCAGGTAGTCGGGGTTCTTGAGGGTGGCGGGTTTGGCCGCGAGCAGGTTGGCGTAGGGGCTGCGCTTGTCTTCGAGCAGCAGCGCGTCCTTGAGGGGGTTCAGGCCCGCGTCCAGCGCGTAGTTGGTGTTGATGACGGCGGCGTCCACGTCGCCCAGGGCGCGCGGCAGCTGGGCGGCTTCCAGTTCGCGGAAGCGCAGGCGCTTGACGTTGGCCGTGATGTCCAGCACGGTGGCGCTCACGCCGACGCCGGCCTTCAGGCGGATCAGCCCCGCGCGCTCCAGCAGTTTCAGGGCGCGGCCGCTGTTGCTGGGGTCGTTGGGGATGGCGATGGTCGCGCTCGCCTTGAGATCGCTCAACTTCTGCGCGCGGCGGCTGTAGACCCCGATGGGCTCGACATGCACCTTGGCGCCGGCCACGATGCCCAGCGGGCGGTCTTTCTGGAACGAGTTCAGGTAGGGCAGATGCTGGAAGAAGTTCACGTCAATGCTGCCGTCGGCCAGTGCGAGGTTGGGCTGCACGTAGTCCGAGAATTCCCGGATCACGAGGTTCACGCCCTGCTTGGCGAGGGTCGGCTTGACGAATTCGAGAATTTCGGCGTGCGGCACCGGGCTGGCTCCCACACGCAGGGTCCCGGCGGAAGCGGAGGCGGTGAGGGTCAGGGCGGCGATCAGGAACAGGTGCTTGGTCATGGTAGGAACTCCTGGGAAACGGGCGGATTCAGAATGCCGGAACGATGCTGCCGCCGTACTTCTTGAGCAGCCAGGCCTTCGCCTCGGGGCTAGTGAGGGCCTGGGCGAGTTTCTGCAGGTCGGGGTTGTTCAGCTTGTCTCTGGTGGTGGCGAGGATATTGACGTAGGCGCTGTTCTTGCCCTCGCGGAAGATCGCGTCGCGCGTGGGGTTCAGGCCGACTTCCAGCGCGTAGTTGGTGTTGACGATGGCGGCGTCCACATCGGCCAGCGAGCGCGGCAGCTGGGCGGCCTCCAGCTCGCGGAAGCGCAGGTTCCTGACGTTGCTCACGATGTCGGTGACGTTGGCCCGCGCGCCCACGCCGGCCTTCAGGCGGATCAGGCCCGCGCGTTCGAGCAGCAGCAGCGCCCGCGCGCCGTTGCTGGGATCGTTGGGGATGGCGACGGTCGCGCCCTTTTTCAGCGCCGTGACCTCGGTGACGCGCTTGCTGTACAGGCCCAGCGGCGGCAGGTAGACCTTGCGCACGGGCACGATGTTCAGCGGGCGGTTCTGCTGGAAGGCGTCGAGGTACGGCTGGTGCTGGAACAGGTTGGCGTCGAGGCTGCCCTCACCGAGCGCGACGTTGGGCTGCACGTAGTCCGAGAACTCCCGGACGACCAGGGTCACGCCCTGTTTGGCGAGCGCGGGCCGGACGAATTCGAGAAGTTCACCGGCCGGGACGGGGGTCGCGCCGACGCGCAGCGTGCCCGCCGAGGCCGAGGCGGTGAGGGTCAACAGCAGGGCGCCGAGAAAGCGCAGGGAAGACGTCGTGGACATGGAGACTCCTGAGGATCGTGAAACTGAGAGGGCGCCGGGTCTAGCGGTGGTCGGCGCGCGTGGCGGCGCGGTCGCCCACCCACTGCACGCCCTGGACGAGCACCAGAAGGGCGACGACGGTGGCGACCATCACGCCGGTCTCGAAGCGCTGATACCCGTAGCGGATGGCGAGGTCTCCCAGGCCGCCGCCGCCGATGGCTCCGGCCATCGCGCTGTAGCCGATCAGGCTGATGAGCATGACGGTGAAGCCGTGGATCAGGGCCGGGCGCGCCTCGGGCAGCAGCACCTTGAAGACCGTCTGGGCGGTGGTCGCGCCCACCACGCGCGCGGCCTCGATCACGCCGCCGGGCACGTCGCGCAGCGCGCCGTCGACGAGCCGCGCCACGAAGGGAATCGCCGCGATGGTCAGGGGCACGGTGGCGGCCACCGAGCCGATGCTGGTCCCGGTGATCAGGCGCGTCAGGGGAATGAGCAGCACGAGCAGGATGATGAAGGGCAGGCTGCGCCCCACGTTGACCAGCACGTCGAGCACGCGGTACGTGGCCGCCTGGGGCCGCAGGCCGCCGGGGCGCGTGAGGGTCAGGACCGTGCCCAGCGCCGTGCCGACGACCTGCGCGATGAGCGCCGAGGGCAGCACCATGCCCAGCGTTTCCAGGGTGGCCTGCCACAGCAGCGGCCACATCGCCTCCCAGGTCATGCGCCCACCCCATGCAGGGCCGGCTGCGGCGCGGCTTCCCGCACGGCCAGCCACACGTCCACGCCCTGCGGGTGGGTCTCGGCGCGCACGATCCGCGCGCCCTGCCGGGCCAGATCGGCCAGCGCCGCGCCGTCCAGGGCGCTCAGGGTCAGGTGCCGCAGCGTCTCGCCGCCGCGCAGGGCGTCGTCCGGCCGGTGGGCGTCGAGCAGGGCGCGGGTCACGGCGTGCTGCGGGCGGCGCAGGACCTCGCCCGTCTCGCCCGACTCGACCAGGTGGCCCCCGTCGAGCACGGCCACGTGGGTCGTCACCGCGCGGATCACTTCCAGCTGGTGGGTCACGAGGACGAGCGTGAGGTCGCGCTCCTGCTGAATCCGGCGCAGCAGGTCCAGAATCCCGGCGCTCGTCTCGGGGTCCAGGGCGCTGGTCGCCTCGTCGGCCAGCAGCAGCGCCGGCTCCGTGACCAGCGCGCGGGCGATGCCGACCCGCTGTTTTTGCCCGCCCGAGAGCTGGGCCGGATACCGTTCCCCCAGGCCGCCCAGGCCCACGAGGTCCAGCAGCTCGCGCGCCCGGCGTTCGCGCAGGGGCCGGGGCGCGCCGCGCAGTTCCAGCGGCAGCGTGACGTTGCCCAGCACCGTGCGCTGCGCGAGCAGGTTGAAATGCTGGAACACCAGGCCCGTGCGTTCCTGCAGGCGGCGGCGGGTCGCGGGCGTGAGCTGCTCGCCCTGGAGGCGCAGCTCGCCGCTGTCGGGCGTTTCCAGGCCGCTGATCAGCCGGACGAGCGTGCTTTTGCCCGCGCCGCTGCGCCCGATGATGCCGGTGCGGCTGCCGCGCGGCACCTGGAGAGAGAGGTCGTGCAGGGCGGCCTGGGCCTGCCCCGCGTAGCGTTTGCCGACGTGGCTGAATTCCAGCGCGGTAGACATGAGACGTGTGCTCCGGACGGTCGAAGTCGGAGGATCACCGCACGAAAAAGGCGGTCCCCTTCCTGGGCGAAGTGCGTCGGGAAGGGGACGGGCGAGGCGCGCGTCTGTTGGAACCTGCGAGGAGGAACACCCTTCCTTTACCCGATCTGCGGCCCTGGTCATCGTTGAGACCGCAGGTCTGGACAGTGAGCACCCGCCGTGATGAGGGCTGGTTGCTGCGGCGGTCCACGGGGTCCAGGCCCCTCGCGCCGACTCTGGATAAAGGCGACCCCGTCGTGGGGTCAGGGGGCAAGGTAGGTCAGTTGAGCGGACTTGTCAACATTCTGGGCTAGAGAAGCTGCCGGACGATCTCAGCCCGGCGCCTGCCCTGGTGCGGACCAGTGCAGGGTCAGGCGGACCTCGTCCTCGGCGGCCGGACCGAACCCGTGACGCCGGTATAGCCGGAGTGCGGGATTGTCTCTGGCGACCTGAAGCCGCACGCCCCGCCCCGCCGCCTGGGCGCGGTCCTGCACGGTCCGGATGGCTGCGCCGCCCAGGCCCTGTCCGCGCCAGTCCGGCAGGAGACTGATATCGACGAGGACGAGGTCGTCGCCCTGCTCCGCAGTCAGGAGCTGCCCGGCCGCCGTCTCACCCGCCACGACGATTTCCTGACGGGCCTGCGGATAGTTCGCGGCGTAACCCCGCTGCTGCGCCCGGTACTGCAAGTCCAGCAGCGTGGCCCTCACCGCTTCCGGCAACAGCCCGAGGTCCGGCCGGGTGGAGGCGTAGAGCGCCCGCAGGAACGCCGCGTCCTCCGGCTCCGCGCCGCGCAGGACCCAGGGCCGGGGATCAGCCATGCAGGAAGGTGGTCAGCCAGCCGCTGCGGGCCGCCTGCGTCTGCGCCACCACGCCGGGGTGGGTGGGTGCGGGCCGGTGCGGGTCCAGGGCCGCTCCCTGCCCGCCGCTGTGGAACAGTCCCGCGATCAGGTGGCCCTGCGCGTCGGGGGTCACCGGTCCCCGTGCTCCCGTGAACGTCTGGGCCGACATCGCGGCGAGGAGGGCCAGGGGAAGGCGCGGCGTGCCCGCTTCCAGCGCCCGGCTGAGCCAGGTGCCCGTATCGAAGCCCAGGGCGAAAAGGGCCTGGTTCCGTGGGGGCTGCCCGGCGGCCACGCTGAGCTGCCGAGGCGCGCCCAGGGCCCCCAGCACCCCCGGCGGCGTTCCGTTCCCTAGACCCAGGCCGCCGCTGCTGACCTCCAGTCCTGCCCGGCGGCACGCCGAGAGCAGGGCGGGCGCGCCCTCGCTGGCCAGGACATGCACGGCCTGAACGTCCTGCGCCCGCAGGGAGGCGACGACGCGCTGGGCCTCGGCGGGGCTGTCGGGCGCGTCCAGAAGTGTGGTGCCCCTGACCTGTCCTCCGGCACTCTGAAGCCCGGCCGTGAAGGCGTAGGGCAGGTCGTACCCGCTGTCGAGCAGCGAGAAGAGCAGGTGGACGCTCTTGCGGCCGCTGCGGCCCAGGTGGGCGCCGAGGGCCCACTCGGCTTCCCAGGCATGCAGCGAGGTCGTGAGGGTCAGGGGGTGGCGGTGAAGCGGGCGCGCCATCAGGACCCCGACCTCGGCGTTCAGGTGCAGCACGTTGCGCCCGGTCAGGACCGGCGTGAGCTGCTCGCTCAGGCCGTCGCCCAGCGACACCAGCACCTGCGGGGCACCCTCCAGCGCCTGTCGGGCGGCCGCCTGGGCCTGCCGCGGCATCGGGCCGGTGGAATGGAGCTCCAGGGCCACGCCGGGAGCCACGCATCCCTGCCGGAAGCCCTGCTCGAAGGCCTGCGCGAAGTGCGGACATCCGCTGCGGCTGGGCAGCAGGAGGGCGGCCCGCAGGGGAGCAGCGGGCGTGGGGGCCGCGAGGGCAGACCCGCCCCCAGCGAGAGCGGCCGGTCCCAGGACGGCCAGGGTCTTGAGGAGTCCCCGCCGGGTGGCCTGTGGAAGAGTGGAAGCGGCTGAAGGATCGGGGAGGTCTGACATTCAGGGGTCCTTGGAGGGGCGGAGCTGGAGGAGCGGCGGGTTATGAGCGCTGAGGGAAGATGCCCTGCGTCGCGATGATGAAGTTGATGACCTGATAGGGGGGCAAATTATTATGGGCCTGTGTCCCCCCCGCAGGGTCAATGGCCCCCGGAGCCATCGAACTCGTGGGCTGGGCCGTTCCGTAGGCCGCACCTTCGCTGCTGCGGGCCAGCACCTTGCCGGTCGGGGTGGTGCTTTCGCCCAGATCGGAGGCGGCCTTGACGGCATGCGTATGGCCTGCCATCTGCGTCTGACTCAGGGTGACCGAGGGGACGCCGCCCGTACTGCCCAGAGGATAGTTGGAAAGACCGGGTCCCTGTCCCTGCTGGACGGGTGTGCGGCCCCGGAGATCCGGCAAGCCGAACGTGGTTCTCCCATCGCCGCCGTAAGCCAAACCAAGCAACGAGAAGAGCGCTGGATTACTCCGAATATTAAGGAGACTGCCGTCACAGAAAGCCCATCCAAGCGGGGCATAATTTCCTGCGAATATCCGAATTTCACCGAGAAAGGGGTCCACAGTCAGCTCCTTTTTACTGAATTGGCTCTATCAAGAGTGAGGAGGGCACTCAGATGGCGCTCTCTGAAGTGCGTCTCCTCCATCTGACGTTTTTAGCTCTGGCTCGGATAAATGCCGTACAGCGAGATGATGAAATTCACGGCGAGGTAGGGCGACCGGTTTTCATGCGGCTGTCCCCCACCCGCCATCCCCAGGGCTTGACCCGCCAGGGACACGCCCGGGTTATCGTCCAGATACAGGGACGCGGGCGTGGTCTGCGCCAGCGTCGCACCCGTAGGGTTGGCGGTCGTGGCCGCCGACGCAGTGGCCTTGAGCGCATGCGTATGAGAGGGCATCTGTGACAGCAGGAGGGGGACACTCTCGCTCCCGGCAGCCTGTCCCAGAGGCGTGCTGACACCGGCCAGGCTTCCCTGATGGACGGGCCACCGGCCCCGGAGGTCCGGCACCTTGAAGGTGGTCTGCCCGTCTCCCCCATAGGTCGTTCCTATGAGCTGAAAGAGCACTCCATATTCACTGATGGACAGCGAACTGCCATTACACAGCTGCCAACCTTCCGGCGCGAAGTTGCCGCCGAACATCCGAATCTCACCGATGTAGGGATCGCTCATTTCAGGACCTCGAGGGATAGATGCCCACAAGGGCGATGATGTAGTTGATGACGAGGTAGGGGGGCATGTTCTGGTGCGGTTGCCCACTTCCGGACGGGCCGACGCTCGAAGAGGCGAGGGAGACGTCCGTTCCCGTGCCGTACAGCGCCCCGGCTGCCGGGGTGGCCAGCAGGTTGTTCGCCGGCCCCAGGGCGGTCGCCCCTCCCGCACTGCCCGTCAGCGCATGGGTGTGGGCGGGCATCTCCGCAGTGGTCAGGGCGTGCGCGGCCTCTCCGCCCGCCTGTCCCCAGGGGTAGTTCACTCCTCCTTGCTGCCCCATGCCCAGGGGAACGCGGGTCTGGAGATTGGGCAAGCCGAAGGTCGTGATCCCGTTTCCGCCGTAGGCCGTTCCCAGCAGGGAGAACAGGGCCTGGTTCTGGTTGACGGGGAGCAGCTGTCCATTGCACAGCGCCCAGCCCTTGGGGGGAAAGCCGAAGCCGGCCAGACGGATTTCACCGATGAAGTTGTCCATTGACGCTCCTTACATTCAGGGAAGGCTCGGTTCCGTGCAGGTGCCGGCAACCGGATTGAGGGTCGCCGCCGGATTGCGGATGCGGGTCGTCGCCCCGTTGTTGCGGGAGGCGATGGTGTTCGTGGTTCCCGTCGCCCCAGTCCCGCTCAGTCCCGTCAGGGTGAAGGTCGTCCCCGCACGCTGCCGCACCACCACCGCACTCTGCGCGCCGTTCGTCCCTCCGTTCTGGGCACTGATCGTATTGCCCGTCAGGTTGGCGCACAGCTGGTCCGTTTCGGCGGCGTCTATCCCCACCGTGAGGCCGACCCCCTCGAGCGCTTCGCTCGCCGCCGCGCTGGGGGTCGAGACGGTGTTGTTCCGCAGCGTCAGGTCCAGGCGGGCGCTTCCCGTGTCCGTCTCGGTGAGTTGTCCGGCACGCAATTCCATCCCGTAGGTGTTGAAGCTGCTGACCGTGTTGTTCTCCAGCAGGAACTGCCCCCGGCTGTTTCCGTTCGCCACGATGCTGAATCCGCTGCCCCCACCCGCATACGTGTTGCCGATGGCGACGGTGTTGCCCCGGAAGACCCCCCGGTCGACACTGTTCGCGGTCGCCGTGCGTCCGGCGGTGTAGACGATCCCGCCCGTGCCCGACGTGTTGCTCACCGAGTTGCGTTCGAGCAGGAAGCTGTTGGCCCCGGTGCCCCTGGACTCCAGGGAGACGGCCCGGCCGGTATTGTTGGTGAAGGCGCTGTCGCTCACCGTCAGGCCCAGACGGCCCGTATCGGTGGTCACCGTGCTGAACAGCAGGCCGCTCAGCGAGTTCTGGGCCTGGACGCGGGCGAGGCCCAGGGTCAGGTCGGCGTTGCCCGGGCGGATTCTGTAGCCCACGCCGTTCGTCCCGGTCGCCTGCACCGTGCCTCCGGTCCCGGCGCTGCCAGTCCCCAGGACGCTCAGGCTCCCGCCGACACTGCTGAGGTCTACGCCTGCGCCCGCCGTCGCCGGATTGGTGGCGTCCAGACGGATGGCCGTCGCGTCGAGCGTGCCGGTCGTCAGGTTCAGGGCGGGGCCGGCCGTCGCCGTGACGCTGCCCAGGGTCGCGCTCAGCTTCCCGAAGTTCGTCCCGACGATGCCGCCCGAGGTCCCGCCGACATTCAGCCCCCGGACCGTGTTGCCGTTCGCCAGGGTCAGGCCCACGCCGTCGAAGTTGCCGATGCTGGCGGGTGCCGCGCCGGCGGGCAGCACGCTGACTGCGCCGACCTTCAGTTCGCTGCCCTCACCGATCAGGGTCTGGTTGTCCTTCAGGACGAAGCCGGCATTCTGGCCGCTCGTCGTGCCATTGCCCCGGAACACGTAGATGGTGTCCGCCGCCGCCGAGGCCGACTGCGCCGCCGCGAGGGTCTGGAAGGGGGTGGTCTGACGGCCGTCGCCCGCCCCGTTCGCCGCGTTGTTCACGTACCAGACCCGCTGGTTGATCCCCACGGGGGCAGTCTGCGTGGGGCTGGTGCAGCCCGCGCCGTCGCTGACGGTGTAGTTCAGGCTGTCCGAGATCGCCGTGCTGCCGACGCCGTCGCCCGGCTTCGAGATGAAGGTGTAGCTTCCGTCGCTCGCCACGGTCGCCGTGCCGCCGCGCGCCGTGCCCGTCCCGGCGAAGGTCAGGGTGGACGGGGAGTAGACGGAATAGAAGCGGCTCAGGCCCTGCGCCGCCGGAACGCTCAGGAGCGTGTTGCCGATCGCGCTGGAGGCGGTGGGCGGCGTACTCAGGGCGACATTGCCGCCGATATGCGCGGTGCGGCCCGTGTTGCCGGCGGTCGTGGCCGAACCGACGAACAGGGTGTTGGCCCCCGACAGGGCGGTGCCGCAGAGGGTGGCGATCTGGGTGCCTGCGCCCAGGGCGGCGGCGCGGGCCTGCACGCTGCCCCCCACCGCCTGCTCCTCGGTACTCTGCGTGACGCGGGTCACGGGATCGTCCACGACCGCGAAGGTCACCATCACCGAGAAGGGATCGGCCGCCGCGTCGGCCTGAAGCGGGAATTTCAGGGCCAGGGTGACGACCCCGTCGTACTGCCCGGCGGCCGGGTTGGCCGCCAGGGCGCGGCTGGAGGTCTGGGTGCGGTTGCGGACCACGAAGCCGAACGGAAACACGCGGGTCGTCCCGGCCACGTTGCCCAGGGCGGCCACCTCGCCCTCGGTGAACACCTGGAGGTCCTGCGCGCCGGCCAGGGGCACGGGGGCGTCGGTGGTCCGGTCGTAGGTCATGCCGGGGGTGGGCAGGATGGTGGCGGCGACGGCCGGATCGGCGGCCGTACCGTCGAAGCGCAGAAGCTGGCTGTAGGGCGTCTGCGCGATGGTGCCGGAGGTGCTCGCGCCCAGCAGGGTCAGGTTCTGGCGCGCCGTGCCGAAGGGGGTGCCCGCCGACGAGGCGTTGCGGACCCGGAAGGTCACGGAGACGTAGCGCGCCCCGCCCGCACCGCGCTGCCCCACGGTGAAGGACCCGGTGGAGACCACTTCGGCCTGAACGGAGTCGAGGTTGGTCAGGGCCTGCGCGCCCAGGCTGGCGGGGGGCTGCACGCTGGCGGTGACGCTTCCGTCGTCGTTCAGTCCACTGAGCTTGATGTTCAGCAGGCCCAGGGCCTGAAGGGGCTGGCGCTGCTCGGCCGGCGCCGGCTCGGCCGGGGAGGTCGGCGCCGTGCCGGTCGGCGGAGCGGAGGTGGAGGTGCTGGGGGCCGCGGCGGCGGGCGTGGCGGCGGGGGGCTGGGGAGCGGAGCAGGCGGCCAGAAGGACGGCCGGCAGCAGGAAACCCAGACCCGCAGGGAAGCTCCGGGACAGCGGGCGTGCCCCCGGACGGCGGGTCGGACGAAGATCGTCACTCATGTCGTTCTCCTCGGTTAGGGGCAGCTGTTGACGAGATAGGTCGCCCCGGCGTCGCCGATGGCGCCGGCGGTGCGCACCTGGCAGACCCGGCGGACCGACGTGCCGGTCGGCCCCGCGCTGAGGGTGCTGCCGGGCAGGACATTGAGGATGCTGGCCCCCACGGCCCCGGCGCGTGTGCCGACGGCCGCGTTGTCGAGGGGCTGTTCTTCCAGCGACTGCGTGACGGCCGTGACGCTGTCCTCAATCACCAGAAAGCTCATGCGGAAGGCCCAGGGGTCCTGAGAAGGCGCCGCCTGGAGCGGGACCTTGACCGAGAGGGTGACCCGGCCGCTGTAGACGCCCGCCGCCGGACTGGCCGGGAGCGTGCGGCTGCCGCCGGGCGTATGGACGACGAAGCCGTAGGGCAGGACGGTGGTCACGCCCAGGGCCGCGTAGGAGGTGGGTGCGCCGTTCCGGGAGAAGTTGGCCGGCAGCACGTCATTTTCCGTGTAGACCTGAAGGTCCTCGCCGCCCGGCGACAGGACGGGCCGGCCCCCGAGCGGGTCGTAACGCATGGCATGGGTCGGCAGCATGGTCTTGGCGACCGAGGAGGCGACCGCCGAGCCGCCGAAAGTCGTCACGGCGCGGAAGGCGGTCGTGCCCAGGCTGTCGGCCACCGGTACGGCGAGCAGCGTGAGGTTCTTGCGGCTGCGGGCGACCGGCACGTTCTGCTGATCGGCATTGCGCACCCGGAAGGTGGCCGTGACATACCGCGTCCCCCCAGCTCCCCGTGTGCCCGTATTGAACACGCTGACGCTCAGGGGATCGAACTGGAGGCTGTCAGCCTGATCCGCCAGGGCGAGGCTGCCCAGGGCCCCCTGGCCGGAGAGGGCCGTCAGCCGGGCCACCGGTGACACGCCCTGCTGACCCCCGCCGAGCCCGGAGACGCTCAGTTCGACAAGCCCGACCGACTGGAGCCCGAGTCCCGGAGCCTGCGCGGTGGGGGTAGACGCACAACTGCCGAGCAGCGCCGTGAGGGCGAGACCGGCGAGACGAAAAGCGTTGCGGAACATGCGGCCTCCTGGAGAGGTGAGAGGGACCGGTGCAGGAAACCGATTTACCATTCCACTTTCTTGAAGAAGCTGTCGGGCGTGTTGAACGCGTTGTTGCCTGGGCCACCGGGAAGACTGATGACCAGGGTGACGGCCTGCCACTTGCCGAGGTCCTTGACCTGGGGGGCCTGATACTCGGGTTGCGTACCGGACGAGAGGCTGCGTACAGATTCGGCGGACGGGTGGTGCTGGGTCATGGGACTCCTGAGCAAAAAGGACGAGGCCGAACAATGGAGGTCCACGGCGTACTTCGACGTGAAACTTCTTATGGCTGAAATAATCAAGCCTTCACCTCAATCTAATTCATAACCGTTATCTATGCGTTACTTTTTAAAAATTTCACAGTCTGGTTATATGACCTGATTGTTATTGATGACCGCGAGACTAATCACTGGGTTCTGGAAAATGCGGAAATCCATTCCGTCTCATCGAAACAGGGTCTGAACAGAACTTTTCACTCGGTCCACATGAATGCTGGTGACCTGGTGTAGATACAGGCCCAGAAAAACGCCGCAGCCCTTCAGAATTTGAGGGCTGCGGCTTTTGCCACGTGGTGGAAAGGGAAGCGCTGGAAGGGTGGAGAAAGGGAGGCCTGGGCTCAGGCTGCCCGCCACGCCAGCAGCCAGCCCTCACCGCCCCGGCGGCTCGCCCGGACCTGACGGCCATCGGGGAGGGCCCAGATCTCGACCTCTTCCAACGTCTGCCAGAACCAGCGGGCCGGTTTCGTATAGCAGTCCACCCGTTGCACTTCGGTACTTTCTGCCGTGCCGGGCAGGTTGAGCTGTCCTTTCAGTCGGGTCCAGCGGTTCAGTTTCATGAATCCAGTATGAAGGCTCCGCGTTATCTCTTTGTTAATTCTGGTCACTTCTGCGAGCAGAAAGCGACGAGTTATGGTAGTTGAAATACCCCCATCTGGGGGGACAAAGCCAGTCAGAGGGCGGACAGACGCTGTGTGCTTCGGCGAGACTGCGCCAAGACGGCTCCCCCCAGGATCAGCGCGCCGCCGGCAATCTGTGACGGTCCTAGGGGCTCGCCCAGCAGCAGCGCCGCGAACAGCAGCGCCCACAGGGGGTCGGTGGTGGTCAGCAGGCTGGCGCGCGCCGCCCCCAGCCGCTGCACCGCACTGAACAGTGCCGGCATAGAGATCAGGGTGGGCACGATCAGCATGCCCAGGATCAGGCCCCAGTGGCCCAGCTCCTGCGGCACGGCCAGGGTGCCGCCCAGCATGCCGACGGCCGCGAAGGTCAGGGCCGACACCAGCGTGACGTGCGTGGTCACGGCCAGAGGAGCGCTGCCCGCCGCCAGACGGCCGCTGAGAAACAGATACGCCCCGTACAGCCCCCCGGAGAGCGCCCCCAGGCCCAGGCCCGGCAGGTCGCGGTCGGCGGCGCCCGGCACCCCTACGACCACACCCAGCCCCAGGACGCTGCACAGCAGGGCCCCGAGCTGCGCACGCGAAGGCCGCGTTCCGGTCAGAGCGCCGTACAGCACCACGAAGGCCGGCGCGACGTACACCAGCAGCGCCGCCGTACCTGCCGAGATGCGCGCCAGGGAGGCGAAATAGGCCACCGTGGACCCCGCGTACACCGCGCCGAGCAGCAGCAGTCGCGCGCGTTCGCGCGGCGGGACGCGGCCCTGCCCGAGAGCGGCGAGCAGCAGGGCGGTGAGCCCGAAGCGCCAGCTCAGCAGGGTGGGGGTGCTCAGGTGCGAGGCGGTCGCCAGCTTGCCCCACAGCCCCAGCGTGCCGGAGGTCGCCGCCGAGAGCAGCGCCAGCCCGATGCCCGGCAGGTCGGCGCGCAGGGAAGGGGAGGAGGGAACAGACGGATGTTCGGCGGCCTTCAACACATGCACAGCCTAGGAGGCCGGCCCACGCCTCGTCTTGCACGAAAGGCCCCGCGAACCTGCGGAAAACGGCACATTCGCCTGAGGACCGGTACGCGGCCAAGCCGCATGTCACAGTGGAGGCATGGACGACCCGCGCGGATGGCTGCGGCCCGGCCCGGCCGGTGACTGGCTGGTCGAAACCCTGTTCGACGCCGTGCCGGACCTCAACTTCTTCGTCAAGGACCGGCGGGGTCGCTACGTGAGCGTGAACGAGGCCCTGCGGCGGCGCAGCGGAGCCCAGCACAAGCGCGACCTCATCGGACGTACGGCGGCGGAGGTCTTTACCGGTGAGGCGGGCGAGCGCTTCAGCGGTCAGGACGAGCGGACCCTGCGCGACGGGGCGGAGTTGCGCGACGTGCTGGAACTGTATTTCGGGGCTGAGGGCGAACCGGTCTGGTGCCTGACCTCCAAGTGGCCGCTGCGCGACGCCTCGGGGGCGGTGGTGGGCCTGGTCGGGGTATCGCGCGATGTACCCGCGCCGGGCGACCGCGCCGGCGACCAGACCGGCGACTTCGCGCGGGTGGCCGAGGCCCTGGCCTACATGGGGCGCTGCTACGACCGCCCGCTGCGCATGCCCGAGGTCGCCGCGCGCGCCGGGCTTTCGGAGGACAGCCTGGGCCGCCTGGTGCGGCGGGTGTGTCACGTCACGCCCAAACAGTTTCTGCTGCGGGTACGGCTCGACGCGGCGACCCGGCTGCTGCGCGACCCGGCCCTGTCGGTGGCCCAGGTGGCCCATGCCTGCGGCTACAGCGACCACAGCGCCTTTACCCGGACCTTCCGGGCGGTGACGGGCCTGAGCCCTCAGGCCTACCGGCAGCGCATGGGGCCCTCAGGAGACGGAAATACCGGCGTCCTGACCTGAACTGCCGTGGCCCGCGACCGCCGCCACGCCGCCCAGGATGAACCTCTCCAGTACCTGCGCCCGCGTCTCGGGGTCCGCGCCTCCGGCGGTGACCTGTTCGTAGGCGGCGCTGCTCAGCAGGTCCAGCACGAGAGAAATGAGCAGCGGCTGCTCGCGTCCCGGGCCCATGCGGCGGCGCTGAAGCTCGCGCAGTTCCAGCCGCGACTCGATGGCCGCCAGAAAACGCCGTCGCCGCTCGCGGAACAGCGGCCCGCCGCCGCTGCCCAGCAGCAGCAGCAGCTCGCGCTCCTCGAGCAGGGCCAGGAAGAGCCGCCCGAAGGACAGCTCCGACTCGTCGGTGAGCAGGGGTTCGAGCCGCGCGGGCAAGTCCTGGAGCCGGTCGTCGAGCAGCGCCCCGAGCATCTCCTCGGTCGAGGCGAAATAGGCGTAGACGGTGGGGCGCGAGGTCTGGAGCGCCGTCGCCACGTCGGCCATGCCCACGGCCTCGAACCCGCGCTCGACGAACAGCGCCGCCGCCGCCGCGAGAATCTGCTCGCGCCGGTCCTCGGCCTTGAGACGGCGGGCGGCAGAACTGGACATGAAGCGGAGTCTAGCACAAACTGACAAAACGTCACTTGACACTCTGTCACTATTGGCGGATACTGACCGTGTTGCTGACAAGGTGTCAGCTTGAGGAGGGCAGGATGGGATTTCGGGAAGATTTCAAGCGGTTGACCCCCGCCGAGCGCAGCCTGTGGCGTCACCCCATGATGTGGGTGTCGGCGGCGGCCATCGCGGCGGTACCCCTGCTGTACGTGACCATCTACCTGGGCAGTTCGCTCGATCCCTACGGCAACCTCAACCAGTTGCCGGTGGCGCTGGTCAACCTCGACCAGGGCGCGGTCCGCCAGGGCAAGACCTACGACCTGGGGGCCGATACGCTGCGCGAACTGCGCCGGGACGCGGCCTTCGACTACACGGTCTTCCGGACCGAGGCCGAGGCCCAGCAGGCGGTGCGCTCGGGGCAGGCCTATTTCTCGCTCACCATTCCGCCCGAGTTCAGCCGCCAGGCCGTGGCGGGCGACAGCAGCCAGCACGGCCTGCTGAAGTTCTATGTCTCGCAGGGCAGCAGTTATTTCGCCAGCCGGGTGGCCTCCAGCTTCTCCACGACCCTGAGTGAGCGCCTCAACCGCACGCTGGGCGAGAACCGCTGGGAGGTCGTGCAGGAGTCGCTGGCCCGCTCCGAAAAGAGCCTGGCGGACCTGCGCGCCGCCACGACCAAACTGCGCGACGGCGCGCAGAGCCTGAGTGGCGGCGCGCAGAAACTCGCGGCGGGGGCCACGCGCCTGGACGACGGAACCCGGCTGGCCAGCAGCGGCGCGGCGCAGCTCGCGGCGGGGGCAGGCACGCTGTCGGACGGGGTCAAGTCCCTGACCGGGGGCACGGCCCGGCTGGCCGGTGGCCTGCGCCAGCTCGAAGCGGCCGCGCCCGGCGCGGCGCAACTCGCGCCGCTGCGCCAGGGGGCGACCCAGGTCGCGCAGGGGGCCGGGGCGCTGTCAGGTGGCCTGAACGACCTGGCCCAGGGCGCCGGAAAGCTGGCGACCGGGACCGGAGCGGCCAGCAGCGGCGCGGCCAAACTGAGTGGGGGGACGGCGCAGCTCGCCGCCCAGCTGCCCCGGCTGTCGCAGGGGCTGGGGCAACTCGCGCAGGGCGCGGACCAGCTCTCGCAGGGCGCGGCGGCCTCCGGGAAGGGCGCGCAGGAGCTGGCGACCGGCGCAGGCACCCTGGGCACGCAGCTCGGCGCGCTGGCGCAGGCCGCGCCCGCCCCACTGAAGTCGGGAGCCACTGCCGCCGCCGGGGCCGCCACGCAGCTCGCGCAGGGGGCGACGGCGCTGGCCGCAGGCAGTGCCCAGCTCACGCAGGGCGCGGCCACGCTGGCGACCCGTAGCCGTGAGGCGGCGCAGGGCGCGGCCGCCGCGGCCAGCGGCGCGGCCAGCCTGAAGACGGGCAGTGCCCAGCTCGCGGCCGGCACGGCCCAGGCGGCGCAGGGCGCTTCGGCACTGGCCGCCGGAAGCAAGAAGGCGGCGGCCAGCGCGCAGACCCTGGCCGGCGGCGCGGCCCAGGTCGGACGCGGTGTGGAGACGCTCGCCCAGGGCAACCTGAAGATCAAGAAGGCCCTGGGAGACATCACCACGCAGTTGCCGAAGGACGCCGACCTCCAGCGCCTTTCCAGCGGCGCGGCCACCCTGGCGGCCCGCTCGGGCGACCTGTCCGGCGGCCTGAAGACGCTCGCGCAGGGCAGCGGCGATCTGCGCGAGGGGGCCGCCAGTCTCCAGAGCGGCGCGCGGCAGCTGTCGGCGGGCCTCTCGGAACTCTCGGCGCGGCTGCCTGCCCAACCCGACCGTCTGGGCGGCGACCCGGCCGGCCTGAGCGCCAGCGTGCTGCCGGTCACGCAGACCTTCGCCCCGGTCGCCAACAACGGCGCAGGCTTCGCGCCCTATTTCCTGGCGCTGAGCCTGTGGGTCGGGGTCACGCTGACCACCTTCATCTTCCCGTACCAGCAGCTCGCGCGCAGCGGCCGGGGCACCTCGCAGTGGGCGCGCGCGCTGCGCAAGGCGGCCGTGCCCGCGCTGCTGGTGTGCGTGCAGGCGCTGCTGGTCGTGGCGGGGGTCCACGCGCTGGGCGTCGAATTCGTGCATCCGGCGCAGGTGGTCGTGACGGCGCTCGCCTCCAGCCTGACCTTCCTGGCCCTGGTGCTGGCGCTGGTGTTCCTGTTCGGCGCGGCGGGCCGCCTCGTGGCGCTGGTGCTGCTCGTCGTGCAGCTCGCGGCCTCGGGCGGCAGCTACCCGGTCGAACTCGCGCCGGACATCTTCCGCGCGCTGCACGGCTGGCTGCCGGTCACGCAGAGCGTAGGGGCCTTCCGGCACGCCATCACGGGGGCCTACCAGGGCCAGTATCCGGCGCTGATGCTCTCGCTGGCCGGCATGTTCGCCGTGAGCGTGGCGCTGTGGCTGCTGGGCCGTCGCCGCTGGGAATTCGTGCCCGACGAACACTTCCGGCCGCTGATCTCCTCGCCGCTGGCTGCGGGCACGGACGACTGAACATCACCTGGCACTGGGGGGCCGGAGGCGTCGCCTTCCGGCCCCTTTGCCGTGTGGGCCGATGGTGGCGCAGCATCCCACATTTTTATTCTGTTTAGGGCAGAATAGGAGGCGTATGGCACGAGTGAAGACGAAAGACGACGCGGCCCCCCAGGCCCGCCCCGCCCCCCACGCTGCGGCCGAACCCGAGACGGAGCTGACCGGCAACGGCGCACTCGCGGCTTTCGACGCCCTGACGGCGACGGCGGGTGTGGACAGCCGCGCGGTCGCCCTCGCACAGAGCGGGGCCGATACCGGCACCCTGGAAGCGGCCCTGACCGGGGCGCTGCGCGCGGCCCACGACCGCTGGGGCCTGGGCCTGCACCACCTGCGTCACGACGCCCGGCAGACCGACAGCGGCGACGTGGCCCTGCTGGTGGACGGGCGCGAGGTGGCGCGGGTCGGCGAGGGCTACGCGGCGATCGCGCAGGCCTACGCCCCGATGGGCGCCGCCGACGAACGTGGCCTGAGCCTGTGGGGCGTGCTGGGCGAGGGCCACCGCGTGGCCGCCGACGCTCCTTTCGCGGTCCTGAAGGTCCTGATCGAGGAGGCGCGCGACTTCGAGACGCACTGGACGGCGCAGCGCGGCGGGGCCTTCTCGCGGGTGTGGCGCCGGGGCGAGGCGCTGCACGTCGAGGTGGCCCGTCCCGCCTCGGCCGAGGAAGCCCTGGCCGACGCCGCCTGGGACGTGATCACGAGCATCAAGGACCGGGCCTTTCAGCGCGAACTGATGCGCCGCAGCGAGGAAGCCGGCATGCTCGGCGCGCTGCTGGCCGCGCGGCACGCCGGGGCGTCGTCGAACCTCGCCCGCCTGCCCGAGGCGCAGTTCGCCGTGCAGGCCGTCGTGCGCCGCCTGACCGGGGCTGAGGCCCGCAGCGCCGAGGGCTACCGTAACGAGCTGCGCGCCGCCGCCGCCGAGCTCGACGATCTCCAGGTCGCCGCGACCCGGCAGCTTTCCGAGGTGCTCCGTCACGGCCTGACGCGCTGAGCTGAGGGCGGAATGTGGCGCGGCCGGGGACCTGCCCGGCCGCGCCGCTGTCAGGAACAGCGGCCAAGCAGTGGAGAGCCGGGGGGCACACGACGCCGAGATGCGGATGTCGTGTGCCCCCCGGCCTGCTGCTGTCATGGCGCCCGTAGAGGCGGGCTCCCGAGTTCGGCCCACTCCCGGTCGTCCGGAGCACGCCCGCCGCCGAACGGAGGGAACTTTTCCCTGACTCCAGGCCTGAACGGTCTTTGCATATGGGGGCATCCCGCTCAGCTCCCGGCCGATCTGGACAGGTGGGGTCCGCTGGCGGGTGTTCCCCTTCTGCTGGCTTGACACCACCCGGGCAGACGCTTAACATGACTTTCAATTCATAAGCGAATAAATATTCGAAGCCCATCCGAGGGCTGAGGAGCTGGCATGACGAGAAGTCCGACGACGGTTTCGCCCCCCCGCCTTTCTAGACTGGATCACCTGAGTGCCGCCGAACGGCTGGAGCAGTCCCGACAGCTCAGCCGCAAGACGCGGACTTCCGTGCTGGAGATGATCCAGCATGCCCAGCTCGGCCACATCGGCGGCGACTTCTCGGTGACCGATATTCTGGCCACCCTCTTTTCCAGCGTGCTGCACGTCCGTCCTGAAGAGCCGCTGTGGGCCGAGCGCGACCGCTTCATCCTCAGCAAGGGCCATGCGGCGGCCGCCCTCTACGCCACCCTGGCCCACCAGGGCTTCTTCCCGATCGAGGACCTGCTGACGTTCATGGACCCCCTGTCCAAGCTCAACGGGCACCCCAACCGCAACAAGGTGCCGGGTGTCGAGACCAACACGGGGCCTCTGGGCCACGGCCTGCCCGTCGCGGTGGGCAGCGCCATCGGCAGCGCCCTGAAGGACCAGAGCTGGCGCACCTACGTGGTGCTGGGCGACGGCGAACTTCAGGAGGGCAGCAACTGGGAAGCCATCATGACGGCCGGCCACCGCCGCCTGGGCACCCTGACGGCCATCGTGGACCGCAACCGCCTGCAACAGGGCGCGCGCACCGAGGACACCAATACCCTCGAACCGCTGGCCGACAAGTGGCGCAGCTTCGGGTGGGAGGTCCATGAGGTGGACGGACACGACCACGCCGCCCTCTACGACGTGCTCAGCGCCGAGCCTGGAGACCGCCCGCGCTGCGTGATCGCCCACACCGTGAAGGGCAAGGGCGTGTCGTTCATCGAAGACCGGGTGGAGTGGCATCACAAGGTGCCCACCCAGGACCAGATCGAGCAGGCCAGAAGGGAGATCGGCGAATGAGCACGGAAACCATGACACCCCAGGCGGCGACCTTCGACAACCGGCAGGCCTTTGCCGAAGAACTCATCCGCCTCGCCCGCGAAGACCGCCGCATCGTCGCGGTCTGCAACGACTCCGTGGGGTCGAGCAACCTCGGCGCCTTCCAGAAGGAATTTCCGGAGCGGCTGATCAATGTCGGCATCGCGGAGCAGGACATGGTGGGGGTCGGTGCGGGCCTGGCCAACGCGGGCTTCATTCCTTTCGTCTGCGCCGCCGGTCCCTTCCTGAGTGGCCGCGCGCTCGAACAGATCAAGGCCGACGTCGCCTACTCCAATTTCCATGTGGTGCTGTGCGCCATGAGTCCGGGGATGGCCTACGGCGAACTCGGGCCGACGCACCACTCCATCGAGGACCTGGCCTGGATCAACGCCATCGACAACATGACCCTGCTCATGCCGGCCGACGCGCAGCAGACCCGTCAGGCCGTGCAGTGGAGCGCCGAAAACGGCCGGCCGGTGTACATGCGGGTGGGACGTTTCAAGGTGCCGGCCGTGACCCCGCAGGACGAACCCTTCGAGGTGGGCAAGGCGGTGCAGGTCCGGGAGGGCCGGGACGTGACCCTGATCGGGGCCGGCACCACCGTCTCGCGCGCGCTGGAGGCCGCCGAACTGCTCGCCGCCCAGGGCTACAGCGCCCGCGTGCTGAACATGGCGACCATCAAACCGCTCGACGAGGACGCGGTCGTGCGCGCCGCGCGGGAGACGGGCCGCATCGTGACCGCCGAGGAGGCGACCACGCACGGCGGCCTGGGGTCCATGGTCGCCCACGTCCTGGCCCTGCATCACCCCACCCCCATGCGGACCCTGGGCGTCACCGGTTTTGCCCCCACCGGCAGCGCCGAATACCTGCTCGAACACTTCGGGCTGACCGCGCGCGGCATCGCCGACGCCGCCCTGGAGCTGCTGTAACGTATGGACGCTTCCGCCCCTGACTGCGTGCTGGCGATCGACCAGGGCACCAGCGGCACCAAATGCCTGTTGGTGGACGGCGCCGGCCGGATCGTCGCGCGGGGTCACGCTCCCCTTTCCGAACAGCATCCCCAGCCGGGATGGGTCAACCAGAACCCCGAGGAACTCTGGCAGAGCGTGCAGGCAGCCGTCCGGGCGTGCCTTCAGGGGCAGGAACCGTCGCGGGTCCGGGCTGTGGGCCTGAGCACCCAGCGGGAATCCTACCTGCTCTGGGACCGGCGCGGCGGCCAGGCCATCTCCCCGCTGATCAGCTGGCAGGACCAGCGCGCCCCGCTCTCCGAGGAACTGCGCCGGCCGGAAACGGGGCAACTGGTCCGCAGCCGCAGCGGCCTGCCCCTAGACCCTATGTTCTCGGCCAGCAAGGCGGCCTGGCTGCTCGACACCTACGATCCGGAGCGCGAACGCAGCGGACGCGGCGAGTGGTGCCTGGGCACGGTGGATTCCTGGCTGCTGTTCAGGATGACGGGCGAGCACCTCACCGAACTCGGCAACGCCTCGCGCACGCAGCTCCTGAACGTCCACACCGCCGAGTGGGACCCCGAACTCCTGCGGCTGTTCCGGGTGCCGCGCGCCGCGCTGCCCGAACTGCGGCCGAGCAACGGGCCCTTTCCCGCCCTGCGCGGTCTGGCCCCCCTGCCCGACGGCACGCCCATCCGGGCCGTGCTGGGCGACTCGCACGCGGCGCTGTTCGCCCACGGGGCCTTCAGCCCGGGCGCGGTCAAGGCGACCTACGGCACGGGCTCCTCGGTGATGGGGCTGCTCCACGACGCGCAGCAGCTCGATCCGGGACTGTGCCTGACCGTCGCCTGGAGCATGGGCGATCAGGTCCAGCTGGCGGCCGAGGGCAACGTCCGTTCGACCGGGGCCGGCCTGAAATGGGTCGCGGAGCTGCTGGGTCTGAGTCCGGCCGAACTCGCGGCCCTCGCCCGCACGGTCGGGCACAGCCCGGTCACGCTCGTTCCGGGCTTCGGCGGCCTCGGCGCGCCCTGGTGGGACGAGGGCGCGGTGGGCCTGATCAGCAACCTCACCCTGGGCAGCACCCGCGCGGACCTGGCCTTCGCCGCCGTCGATTCCATCGCCCAGCAGGTCAGCGACGTGGTCGAGGCCGTCAACCGCAGCGTGGGCCAGATTCAGGTGCTCTACACCGACGGTGGAGCGACGGCCAACCCGGACCTGATGCAGCGTCAGGCCGACCTCATCGACACGGCGGTGCTGCGTTCCGAGAACGCCGAACTCTCCGCACTGGGCGCGGCGCACCTGGCAGGCCTCGGGGCAGGGCTCTGGGACGCTCAGGCGCTGCGCGACCTGCCCCGCGAGCGGCAGACCTTCCGGCCCCAGATCACCGCTGCCGAACGTCTGCGGCTACGCCGCGTCTGGCGGGAGGCCGTCGACCGGGCCCGCACGCCCCAGCCCGCGTCTCCGGACGCCGCTGCGCTGACCTCCCAGGCCACGAGGTACTGATATGCAATCGCCCCTGCTCAAAGCCGGTCCTTCGCCTGTCAAGACGCCGTGGTGGCGGGGTCTGCTGGGAACCAGCGGCCCGCTGATCGGCCTGATCCTGCTGTTCGGCGTGATGTCGGTCGCCACGGACTCGTTCCTCTCGGTGCGCAACCTCCTCAACGTCCTCGACCAGATGACGGTCCTGGGCATCCTGGCCATCGGCATGACGCTCGTCATCGTCATCGGGGGCATCGACCTGTCGGTCGGCGCGGTCCTCGCCCTGTCCATGATGGTCATGGGGTGGCTGGCCAACACCCACGGCTGGCCCTTTCCGCTCGCCATCCTCGCCGCGCTGGTGGTCGGCGGCCTGTGCGGCCTGATCTCGGGGCTGCTCGTCACGCGGCTGAAGCTCCCGGCCTTCATCGCCACCCTGGCCCTGCTGTCGGTGGCGCGCGGCCTGGCGAACATCATCACCAACGGCGAACAGATCGTGGGTTATCCCGAGTGGTTCACCAACCTCGCCATCGTCCGGCACCTGGGTTTCCTGTCGGCCACCGTGGCCCTCCTGATCCTCCTGGCCCTGGCGACCGCCGCCTTCCTGCGCTACCGCGCGTCGGGCCGCAGCCTGTACGCCATCGGCGGCAGCCCCGAGGTCGCGCGTCTGGCGGGCATCTCGGTGCGCCGGGTCTCCACCTGGGTCTACGTGGCCTCGGGGGTGCTCGCCGGCCTGGCCGGGGTGGTCCTGGCGGCCCGGCTGGATTCCTCGCAGCCCAGCGCCGGCACCGGCTACGAACTCGACGCCATCGCCGCCGTGGTCATCGGCGGGGCCAGCCTGGCCGGCGGGGTGGGCAGCGTGGGCGGCACGATCATCGGGGTGTTCATCATCGGCATCCTCCGCAACGGCCTGAACCTGATCGGCGTGTCGCCCTTTATCCAGCAGATCATCATCGGCGTCGTCATCGCCATCGCCGTCTCCATCGATACCCTCCGTCGCCGCGAACGCTAGGCCTCTTTCCTCCTCCGGCTTCTGTCCGCCCACGGCCCCTCGTCCTCTCGCCCCCAAGGAGCTTCACATGACCCGTACCCGCATCGCTGCCCTCGGCCTGTCCACCCTCACCCTGCTGCTCGCGGCCGCTCCCGTACAGGCGCAGGCCGCCGGCAAGAAGGTCACCATCGGGCTGGCCGTCGCCAACCTGCAGGCCAACTTCTTCAACCAGATCAAGCAGTCGGTCGAGCGTACGGCCAAGGCGCAGGGCATCACCGTGATCACCGTGGACGCCAAGGGCGACTCGGCCACGCAGGTCAGCCAGATCCAGGACCTCGTCGCCCGCAACGTGGACGCCATCATCTACATCCCTGCCGGGGCCACCGCCGCCGCCGTGCCGGTGCGCACCGCGCGCGCCGCCGGTATCCCGGTCGTGAACGTCGACCGCAACGCCGCCGGCGCTCCCGGCGACACCTTTATCGCCACCGACAGCGTAGCGGCCGCCCAGACGCTCGGGGACTACGTGTGCAAGCAGACCGGCGGCAAGGGGAACGTGGCGATCATCCAGGGCCAGCTGGGCACCACCCCCGAGCAGGACCGCGACAAGGGCTTCAGCCAGGCGCTCGCCAAATGCACGGGCCTCAAGGTGGTCGCCAAGCAGGCCAGCAACGCCTGGGCACAGGACGAGGGCTTCAACATCGCGCAGGACATGCTCCAGAAGACCCCGGACATCACCGTCTTCTTCGGCCGCGCCGACGCCCTGGCCCTGGGGGCCGCGCAGGCCGCCAAGGTCGCCGGACTGGGCGGCAAGGTGATGGTGGTCGGCTTCGACGGCGACACCGCCGGCCTGCAGGCCGTGCAGTCGGGCACCCTCAGCGCGACCATGACCCAGCGCACCCAGTACATGGGCCAGCTCGCGGTCAAGTCGGCGCTCGACCTGATCAACAAGAAGTCGGTGCCGAAGGTCCAGTTGCAGGCGGCCACCCTGACCACCAAGGCCAACGTCGCGCCCTTCCTCAAGACGCACCCCTGAGCCAGCCGAGGGTGGCCCGGTCCTCTCGCCGGGCCACCGTTGTTTCCTGAACCCGAGGTTTCCGAGTCAAGCGAGTAAAGGAGGTGAAGCACATGACCGCATCCGTCCACACGCCCCCCCTGCCGCAAGGACCGGCCCAGGGCCAGCAAGGAGGCCTGTGCATCCGTGGAGTGGGCAAACGGTACGGCCAGAACGTCGTGCTGGAACACATCGATCTGGACGTGCGTCCCGGTGAGGTCGTGGCGCTGCTGGGCGAGAACGGCGCGGGGAAATCGACCCTCTCCTCGATCATCGCCGGCCTGGTCCGGCCCGATTTCGGCCAGCTGACCTGGCAGGGCCAGCCCTACGCACCGGTCTCGCCGGGGGACGCCATCGGTCAGGGCATCGGCCTGATCCACCAGGAGACGAAGCTCCTCGACAGCCTGAGCATCGCCGAGAACGTGTTTCTGGGCCGCCTGCTGACGAAAGGGGGCCGCATCGACCGCAAGACGATGGAGGAGCGGGCCGAGGCCCAGCTGCGGCGTCTGGGCCTGAACGTCCCGGCGACGCGCACCGTGGGCACCCTGCGTGTGGCGGCCAAGCAGCAGGTCGAGATCGCCAAGGCCCTGACCCTGAACGCCCGGCTGCTCATCCTCGACGAGCCCACGGCCGCCCTCGGCAGCGAGGAGACGGACCACCTCTTCGCCCAGGTCGAGGCGCTCAAGGCGCAGGGGGTGTCGTTCATCTACATCAGCCACCGCCTGGAGGAGATCGCGCGGATCGCCGACCGGATCGTCGTGCTGCGCGACGGCCGGCTGGTCGCCCAGCACGAGTCCTCGCAGGTGCCGGTGCGCATGCTGGTCGAGCAGATGGTCGGCCGCAGCGTGGACCGGCTGTTTCCCCCGCTGGGACAGCCGCAGCCCCAGGACGTGCTGGCCGTGGAGCACCTGACCTCCGCGACCGGGGCCTTCAGCGACATCAGCTTCAGCGTCCGGGCCGGAGAAGTCTTCGGCATCGCGGGCATCGTCGGGGCGGGGCGCACCGAGCTGGTCCGGGCCATCGCGGGGGCCGACCCCATCAAGAGTGGCCGGGTCAGCGTGGGCGGCCGGGCGCTGCGGCTGCGCGAGCCCAGCGACGCCATCCGGGCCGGCGTGGTCCTGGTTCCGGAAGACCGCAAGGGCCAGGGCGTCATCCTCAAGGACAGCATCGCGGACAACCTCAGCCTCGCCAATCTCGACCGGCTCTCCCGCAGCGGCTGGCTCTCGCCGGGCCGCGCCAGGAGTTTCGCGCAGAGTGCCATCGAGCGTCTGGGGGTCAAGGGCCGCATCGACGACAGCGCGGGCCGACTGTCGGGGGGCAACCAGCAGAAGGTGGTGATCTCCAAGTGGATCAGCCGTGATCCCAAGGTCTTCATCCTCGACGAACCCACCCGGGGCATCGACGTCGGGGCCCGCGCGGCGATCTACGAGGTCATCGCCGATCTGGCGCGCGGCGGCATGGCCGTCGTGGTGGTCAGTTCGGACCTCGAGGAAGTGCTGGGCCTGGCCCACCGCGTCATGGTGCTGGCCCGGGGCCGCAACATGGGCATTCTGGACCATGGACGCGCCACCGGGGTCGCGGTCATGGAGCTGGCGACGGCGTGAGGGCGAGCAGATACGCCACGCTGAATAGCTATTCAACCTATCCTGTGGGTATGGCTTCACTCCCGGACCCCTCCTCCGACCTCCTGAGACTGATGGCGAAGATCGCGCATCTCTACCACGGGCGCGGCCTCAAGCAGCCGGAAATCGCCTCGCAGCTCGGCCTCTCGCAGGCCCGCGTCTCCCGGCTGCTCAAACAGGCCGAACAGGTGGGGATCGTGCGCACGACGGTGCATCCCCCCCTGGGTGTCTTTACCGACCTCGAAGAGCAGCTCGAACAGAAATACGGCCTGCGCGAAGCCGTGGTGGTCGACACCGGCAACGAGGAGGAGGCGGTGATCCCCTTTCTGGGCGTGAGCGCCGCCGTCTATCTCCAGACCGCGCTGGTCGGGGCGCGCCGGATCGGCATCTCGTCGTGGAGCGAGACGCTGCTCGCCACGGTCAACGCCATGCGGCCGGTGGCGCAGAGCAGCACCACGCAGGTCGTGCAGGTGCTCGGGGGGCTGGGTACGCCCAGCTCGCAGGCGCACGCCACGCGCCTGACCGAACGCTTCGCGCAGCTGCTCGACGCCCAGGCGCTCTTCTTGCCGGTGCCCGGCGTCGTGGGCTCGGCCGAGGCGCGCGCCGCGCTCATGCAGGACCCCCACGTCCGGGAGGTCTTCGGGACCTTCGACGACCTCTCGCTCGTGCTCCTGGGGATCGGGAGCCTGGACCCCTCCAAGCTGATCCGCGAGAGCGGCAACGTGGTGAGCCCGGCAGACCAGGAAGCCCTGCGGCGCGCCGGCGCGGTCGGAGACGTCTGCCAGCGGTTTTTCGACGGCCAGGGGCACTACACGCCTGTGCCGCTGAGCGGCCGCATCCTGGGCATCGGGGCCGAGCAGCTGCGCCGCGTGCCGCGCCGGGTCGGCGTCGCGGGGGGCCGCAGCAAGTTTTTCGCCATTCAGGCCGCCGCCCGTGGGGGCTGGATCGACACCCTGATCACCGATCACCACATGGCCCAGCGTCTCCTCCAGGCCTGAGCCCTCTCCCCGGCGCGTCCCCGCACCGGACACCACACAAGGACACCATGAACATGACTCTCTTTTCTTTGCAGGGACAGACGGCTTTCGTGACGGGGGCAGGCAGCGGGATCGGGCAGCGCATCGCGGTGGGGCTGGCCGAGGCCGGGGCGGACGTGGCCTGTTTCGACCTGCCGGGCAGCGCCGACCTGGGCCGCACGGCCGAGCAGATCGGGGCCCTGGGCCGCCGCGCGCTGGTCCTCAGCGGCAGCGTCACGCAGGCGGAGGACCTCGCGGCCGCGCTGGCCCGCACCGAAGCCGAACTCGGCCCGGTCAGCGTCGCGGTGAACAGTGCCGGCATCGCCAACGCCTTTCCGGCCGAGGAGATGGAACTGGCGCAGTGGCAGCGCATGCTCGACATCAACCTCACCGGGGTCTTCCTGTCCTGCCAGGCCGAAGCGCGCGTCATGCTGCCGCGTGGTAAGGGCACCATCATCAACATCGCGTCCATGTCGGGCGACATCGTCAACCGGGGCCTGTTGCAGGCGCACTACAACACCTCCAAGGCGGGCGTCATCCACCTCACGCGGAGTCTGGCGATGGAGTGGGCGACGCGGGGGGTGCGCGTCAACGCCATCAGCCCCGGCTATACCCTCACCCCCATGAACCTGCGCCCCGAGGTGGCCGAGCAGCGCAAGGTCTTCGAGACGGAAACGCCCCTGGGCCGGATGGCGACCGTGGACGAGATGGTCGGCCCGGCCGTGTTCCTGGCCTCGCAGGCCTCGTCCTTCTGCACCGGCATCGACCTGCTGGTGGACGGCGGATTCACCTGCTGGTAGGCCCGACGACCGGACAGAGGATTTTCTGCGCGCAGTAAAGGAGCCACATGGAACAGCTCAGCCGATTTGAGGGTCAAGCCGTCGTCGTGACCGGTGCCAGCCGGGGTCTGGGGCGCGGCATCGCCCAGCGTTTTGCCCAGGAGGGCGCGAACGTCGTGGTCGCCTCGAACGAGGAAGGGGTCCACGAGGTCGCGGCCGAACTGGAAGCCCTGGGCGTGCAGGCCCTGGCCGTCGTCTGCGACGTGACCCAGAAGGCGCAGGTCGAGGACCTCTATGCCCAGGCCGTCGGCCGCTTCGGCCGCGTGGACGTGTCCGTACAGAACGCCGGGGTCATCACCATCGCCAAGGTGGAGGACCTGAGCGAGTCGGAATGGGACCTCGTCCTCGACGTGAACACCAAGGGGGTGTTCCTGTGCTGCCAGGCGGCGGCGCGGCACATGCTGCGTCAGGGCCAGGGCCGCCTGATCAACACCGCGTCCGGGCAGGCGCGCGACGGCTTCATCTATACCCCGCACTACGCCGCGTCCAAAATGGGCGTGGTCGGCATCACCCAGAGCCTCGCCAAGGAACTGGCGACGCGCGGCGTGACGGTCAACGCGATCTGTCCGGGCATCATCGCCACGGACATGTGGCAGTACAACGACGAACACTGGGGCCGCCTGCTGGGCAGCCAGGGCCAGGGCCAGCTCATGCAGGCCTGGGCGACGGAAAAGATTCCGATGCAGCGCGTGGGAACCCCCGAGGAGGTCGCCGGACTGGTGGCGTTCCTGGCCTCGCGGGACGCCGCTTACATCACCGGACAGACCATCAACATCGACGGCGGCCTGATCATGTCCTGACCCGGTGCGGCGCCCCTGTCCGGCGCCGGGTCAGCCGTTCCGGAGTCGGGACGCCAGCCGTTCCCCGAGCCAGAGCCGGAACTGCTCGGGCCAGTGGTCGCTGGCCAGGCCCCAGGCATGGAGCCCGAAGCCGTGGCCGCCCTGCGCGTAGGCATGAAGTTCCACAGGGGCGGCCCCGCGCCAGGCCCGGTACAGCTCCAGATTCGCCCCGATCACGAAGTCGCCCAGGGGATCGTCGTTGCTGTACGCGAGGAACAGGGGCGGCGGATTCTGCGGGGCGGTCACCGGCCCCCACATCGAGCCGTAGATGGGCGCGAGAAAATCCGGCCGCTGTCCGGGCGCGCCGCGCAGGGTGACCATCGCCGCGAGGTGGCCCCCGGCCGAGAAGCCCAGCATCCCCACGCAGTCGGCGCGCAGCCCCCATTCGGCGGCGTGCCCGCGGACCAGGGCCACGGCGCGCTCGCCGTCCCGGAGCAGGTGGGGCAGGTGCGCCGCGACGAGCGCTTCGAGTTCGCCGGTGTGCGCCATGACGTGCTGCATCCGTGTCTCGAAGTCCTCGTCGCGGTCGGGGGTGGGAATCAGCCGGTTCTTCAGGACGAAGGCCGCCACGCCGCGAGCCGCGAGCCAGCGCGCCACGTCGCTGCCCTCATGGTCGATGGCGAGGGTATGGTGCCCGCCGCCCGGACAGACGATCACCGCCGCGCCGGTCGCCTGCGCCGGGTCGGGCAGAAAGGCGATCAGGGTCGGCTCGGTGACGTTGCGCACCTGCCGGTAGTGAAAGGGCGCGCCCGGCGCACTGGTGAACCAGCGTTCCGGCCGCCCGCCCGCGACCGGGTCGGGCACCCCCTGCGGCCACAGGGGCAGCTCGAAGGCCGCCTGCGCGAACGGCGGCGAGGTCACCGGGCCAGCTCCGGCGCGGCGGAGTCGGCGGCGACGCCTGCAGGTGGGGGCGAGGACCGCAGCGCGCGGCGCAGGGCAGCCAGCCGGGTCTGGTGGATGCGCACGCTGAGTTCGGCGTCCGGGACCATGTGCTCGGACCCGTGGAAGGCGCCGGGATAGACGTGCAGCTCGGTAGGCACTCCGGCCTGCATGAGCCGTGTGGCGAAGGCGATGTCCTCGTCCCGGAAGGGGTCGAGTTCCCCCACGTCCAGAAAGGTGGGGGGCAGCCCGGCCAGTTGCGCGGTGCTGGCGCGGGCAGGGGCGGCGTAAAGGTCGGCGGCCTGTCCGGCGAGGTACCAGTTCCAGGCCTCGACGTTCTTGCGGCGGTCCCAGACCACGCCCAGGTCGTCGAATTCCAGGGCCGAGGCGGTCTCGCTGCGGTCGTCGATCATCGGGTACTGGGCCATCACGTAGCGCAGGGCCGGGCCTCCCCGGTCGCGGGCCAGGAGGGCGACCGCCAGGGCGAGGCCGCCCCCGGCGCTGCCGCCCGTCACCGCGAGCCGGCTGGGGTCGAAGCCGAGGTCACCGGCGTGCCCGGCCATCCAGACCAACGTCCCGAAGCAGTCGTGGACGGCGGCCGGATACGGCGCTTCGGGGGCCAGGCGGTAGCCGACCGAGACGACCACGGCTCCTAGCGCCGCGCTCAGGGTGGCGGCCTGCACGTGTTCGTGGGCGATGCTGCCCGCCCACATGCCCCCCCCGTGGATGAATAGCACGCCCGGACCGGGGTGCGGGGCGGAGGCCGGCCGGTAGAGCCGCACCGGCACGTCGGGCTCGCCGCTCAGGCCGGGCACGCGGAGGTCGTCCCAGATCACGCCCTCGGGGGCGGTCGCCGTCTGGGCGGCGAGCAGGGCGTCCCCGATCTTCCGGCGCCCGGCCGGGTCGGCGGGCCAGGGGTTCTCGAGCATCTGTGCGGCGGCGGCGCTCAGGACGGGGCGGCACTCCGGGTCAGTTCGGTCATGGAAGGTCATAGGTCGGTCCTTGCCTGGGGTACGGCAGAGAGAGGGGGCTGAGGAGGCGGAGACGGAAGTGCCGCACGACAAGGCCGCTCAGACGCTCCGGAAAGGGTCGCCGCTGGGCAGGTGCGTGACCGGCGTGCCGGGCAGGAGGTCGCGCAGCCACTCGGCCAGGTAGGCCATGCCGCCCTCCTCGCTGGTGGCGTGGCCCACCACGAGCATGGCCTTGGGACGGCCGAAGTGCGCGCTGTCGCGCAGGTACTCGCAGGTTTCCCACTCGCGGGTCTCGCCGCACAGCACGGCGTCCACGTCGTCCCGTTGCAGGGTGGCGATGGTCATCCGGCCCGGCAGCGCGCCCAGGGTCAGGCCGACGCGGCGCACGATCAGGTCGTCGGGGCCGACCACGCGCACGCTGCTCGCGCCCAGGCGGGCCTTGACCTGCCGGGCGAGCTCCAGCAGCGGGGTCGGCTCGGTGACGGCGACGCTGGTCGCGGCCCCGGCCTGCCGGGTGTCGCCCGCCTGCCCGGCGGTCATGGCGTGCACCGCCTCGTCCGGGCCGCCGGGGGGCGACTCGACCGCCCAGCCCAGTTCCCGCGCCACGCCCGTCACGATGCCGTCCGGGCGCATGAGGTGCCAGTAGTCGTGAAAGCGCCAGATGACCAGCCCGTGCCGGTCGATCAGCGCCCGTTTCTCGGCCGTCACCGGATCGCCGCCCAGCCAGGCGAGGTCGTCGGTGTCCTCGGCCGAGTAGAAGGTCGGCTCGTGGGTGACGATCAGGTTGGCCCCGAGCGCCGCCGCCTGCTCGATGACCTGCGCGGTCGCCAGGAAGGTCGTGACGACGCCGCGCAGGGGCGTGTCCGGGTCGCCGGTCTTGAAGGTGTCGGCGGTGCGGGGCAGTGTCGGCACGCCCGTCCGCGCCAGGAGGGTGTCGATGGCCTGCCGGACGGTCAGGGAGGGGGGGGTGGTCATAGGGGGACTCCTTCGGCGCGCAGGCCCTGGGCGTGCCAGGTCTGCCACTGGGGATAGAAATGACAGGCGCTCAGGCCGCCGCCCCCGGTCGGGCGCAGGGCGGGGCGCTCGGCGCGGCAGAGGTCGGCGGCGTAGGGGCAGCGCGGCGCAAACGGGCAGCCCGTGGCCGGGGGCGCCGCCGCAGCGGTCCCCTGATGCCGGACACGGCGGGCGGCTTCCTCGCTGCGGCGCCGCTGGACCCTGGGGTCGGCCACCGGGGCAGAGTCGAGAAGTTCCTGGGTGTAGGGATGGGCCGGGCGGCCGGTCACGGCGTGGGCCGGGCCGGTCTCCATCACCTGCCCCAGGTACATCACGTAGATGCGGTCGGAGAGGTAGCGCACGACCTCGATATCGTGGCTGATGAACAGGTAGCTGAGCTGACGGCGGCGCCGCTGCTCGGCCAGCAGGTTGAGGATCTGCGCCTGCACCGAGAGGTCGAGCGCACTGACCGCCTCGTCGCAGATGACGAGTTGCGGGTCCACGATCAGGGCGCGCGCGATGGCGAGGCGCTGCTTTTGCCCGCCCGAGAACTGCGCGGGGTAGCGCCCGGCCGCTTCGGGCGGCAGGCCGACCTGTTCGAGGGCGGTCGCCACCCGCGCGAGCAGCTCGGCCCCGCGCACCCCGTGGACCTCCAGCGGCTCGGCGAGCGAGCGCCCGACCCGCAGGTACGGGTTGAGCGAGGCGTCGGGGTCCTGAAAGACGACCTGCATGACCCGGCTCAGGTCGCGCCGGCCGCGTGGCCCGAGGTGCGTGATGTCGCGTCCGGCCAGTTCGATGCGGCCCGCGTGTACCGGGGTCAGGCCCAGCGCCGCCTTGGCGACCGTGGACTTCCCGGAGCCGGATTCGCCGACCACGCCCACCGTCTCGCCGGGGTCCACCCGCAGGCTGACGTGGTCGGAGGCCCGCAGCACCGGGTCCGTGCGCCGTCGCCGGTACTGCACTTCGAGGTCGCGGATGTCCAGCAGGGGAGTGGAGGTGTGCGTCGGGGGGTCGGGGGTCTGGGTCCGGGTCATGTCGCCTCCGCCGGGGTGGGGGCCGGGGTCGCCAGGGGGGACGCCGCGTGCGTGCCCGACGCGAACAGCTCGCCGGCGCGCACGCAGCGGCTGAGGTGATCGGGCTCGGCTTCGAGCAGCGGCACGGGCCGCTCAAGGCACTGCGGCGCGGCGAAGGCGCAGCGCGGCGCGAAACGGCAGTGGGCAGGCCAGGCACCGGGCGGCGGTACGCGCCCCGGAATGACCGTGAGGGGCTCGCCCGGCCGGGCATGGGCCGGGTTGGCCCCCAGCAGCCCCAGCGTGTAGGGGTTGAGCGGCCGGCCAAACAGGTCGAGCACCCGCGCGTCCTCGAACACCTGCCCGGCGTACAGCACGACCACGCGGTCGCACAGGTCCGCGACGACCCCGAGGTTGTGCGTGACCATCAGCACGGCCATGCCCGTGTCGCGCTGGAGCTGGCGCAGCAGCGCGAGGATCTCCTTCTGGACGGTCACGTCCAGCGCGGTCGTCGGTTCGTCCGCGACGAGCAGGCGGGGCCGTCCGGCGAGCGCCAGCGCGATCGCCACGCGCTGCGCCATCCCGCCCGACAGCTCGTGCGGGTAGGCGCGCAGCACCCGCTCGGGCGCACGCATCTGGACCTGGCGCAGCAGTTCCAGGCAGCGCTCGCGGTTGGCCGCGCCGCTCAGACCGTCGTGGATCCCCACGAGTTCGCCCAGCTGGCTGCCGACGGTGAAGGCCGGGTCCAGGCTGGAGAGCGGTTCCTGCGAGATCAGCCCCAGGGCGTGGCCGCGCAGCGCCCCGAAGGCCCGGTCGTCCAGTTGCGTGATGTCGCGGCCCTCGAACAACACCTGACCGCCCGTAACGCGCCCGCCCCGGCCCAGCAGGCGCAGCGCGGCCAGGGCGGTCACGCTTTTGCCCGCGCCGGATTCTCCGACCAGCCCGACCGTCTCGCCGGGCAGCACGTCGAAGCTGACCCTGTCGACGATGCGTGTGGGCCCGCCCCGCCCGCCGAACTCCACCGTGAGGTTCCGGACCGACAGCAGCGCGCCGGGCGCGGCGGGGCGGTCGGTGGGCTGCGCCGCGCCAGGCAGGTCGGCCGACCGGGCAGGGTGGGGGGCCGTGGCCGTGCCCGCCCCACCCAGGTCGGCCGCCGCGTCGCGCAGCGCGTTGCCCAGGAGCATCAGGGCGAGGGCCATCAGGGCGATGAGCCCGCCCGAGGGCACGAGCAGCCAGGGCTGCGTGCTGATCTGGAGGGCCGCCGCCGCCACGATCTGCCCCCATTCGGCCTCGCCGGGGGTGGCGGTCAGGCCCAGGAAGCCCAGCGCGACCGAGAACAGCAGGGCGTTGGCCGCCACGAAGGACGCCTGCACGATGGCGGTCCGCAGGACGCCGGGCAGGATATGGCGCGCCATGATCGTCGTCTCGGGCACGCCCGCCACCCGCGCGGCCGCCACGAAATCCGCTCCGCGCAGCGGCAGGGTGACCCCCCGGACGATGCGCGCGAAGCCCGGCGCGACCAGCAGGCCGAAGGCGACCATGGCGGCGTGCAGGTTCGCCGGAAAGACCGTCAGGACCACCAGCACCAGGATGATCGCGGGAATGGCGAGCACCAGATCGGTCAGGAACGACACCGTCCGGTCGAAGGCCCCGCCGACGTACCCGGCCAGGATGCCGACCGGCAGCGCGACCGCGACCGCCACCACGACGGCCTCGACGATCCCGACGAGGGCCTTGACCCCGCCGAACATCAGGCGGCTGAGCAGGTCGCGCCCGAGTTCGTCGGCGCCCAGCAGGTGGCGTGCCGAGGGACCGCTGAGCCGGGCCGGAAGATCGAAGGCGTCGGGGGCGTAGGGCGCGAGCTGGCGCGCGAAGAGCGACACGGCGACGATCACGGCCAGGAAGGCCAGCGACGCGGCGGCCGTGGGTTGCCGCAGCAGGGCGCGCAGCATCGGGAAACGGGGCGTCCTCGGCGCGGGAACGGCGGGGGCAGGCGCAGCGGAATGGGTCATGACACGCGGATCCTCGGGTTGAGCCAGGCGTACAGCAGGTCGACGATCAGGTTGACCACGACCACGATGACCGTGAAGTACAAGACGATGCCCTGGATGACCGGCAGGTCGTGTCGCCCGGTCGCCTCGACGGCCAGCCCGCCCAGGCCCGGCAGGGCGAAGACGTTCTCCGCGATGATGGTGCCGCCCAGCAGCGCGATGAACACCAGGCCGATCACCGTGAGGATGGGCACCCCCGCGTTGCGCAGGGCGTGGCGGTAGATCAGCGAGCCGGGCCGGACCCCCCCGGCCCGCAGGGTGCGGATGAAGGGCCGGTCGAGCACGTCGAGCATGGCGTTGCGCGACTGCTGGGCGATCAGGCCGATGGCGGGCCCGGCCAGGACGGCGACGGGCAGCACCAGGCTGCGCAGCCACCCGCCCAGGTTCTCCGAGGGTTTGACGTAGCCGATGGCGGGCAGCCACTGGAGCCGCACCGCGAAGACGGCGACGAGCACGAGCGCCACCCAGAAGCTCGGCAGCACGATGCCCAGCAGCGAGAGGATGTCCACCGCGCGTGCCAGGGCGCCCCGGCGCAGGGCGCTGGCGACCCCCAGGGCCACGCCGACGACCGCCGACACGAGCGAGGTGAGCACCACCAGCGAGAGGGTGACGCCCAGCCGGGCATTGAGTTTCGCCACGACCGACTCGTTGTTGAAGATGGACGTGCCGAGGCTGCCGTGCAGCAGGGTCTCGACCCACCCGGCGTACTGGACGGGCACCGGCTGCATGAGGCCGAGCTGCTCGCGCAGGCGCTGGTATTCCTCGGGCGCGCGGTTCTGTCCCAGGATCACCACGGCCGGGTCGCCGGGGGTCAGGGACACCAGAAAGAACGTCAGGGCCGTGACGAAGATCAACAGGGGAACCGAGAGCAGCAGCCGGTGCAGGAGGATTCTCAGCATCGGGCTTCCCTCGGCGCACAGGGGTCAATAGGCATGGCGGTCAGTGGGCATGGGGGTCCGTAGGCATGGGGGCGTCCTTGGGATGGGGGAGGCGGCCCGCCGGCCCGGCCGGGAGGGCGGCGTGCTCCGGCCGGGCCACCGTTCACCTGACCGGGTTGAAGTCGAGGATGTTGATGACCGGCTGCACGCCCGAGGGGCTGGTCAGCGCGACCTTCTTGCCGTCGTAGACGTAGTTGAGCTTGCCGCTGTAGACGGGGGCGAACCACGCGTTCTTCGTCAGGAAGCTGTTGATCTGCCGGGCGACGGGGGCGGCCTTGGTGGGGTCGGTCACGCGCAGCTTGTCCACGAGGGTCGTCAGCTGCGGCACGGGCGTCTTGTCGGGGTTCCAGACGGTGCCGGGCTGGAAGCAGCAGTTCCAGGCGAGCAGCGAGGGGTTGGTCGCCCCGAGCGCGGCGGCGGCCACGCCGTACTTGCCGGAGGTGAGCCCGGCGAAGAAGTCCGCGCCCTGGGTCTTGTTGTCGATCTTGACCCGCACGCCCACGGCCTGCCAGTAGCCGCTGACCGCCTGCATCAGCGTGTCGAGCCCGGCGATGGGCGTCGAGAGGATGGTCAGGTCGAAGCCCTGGGCGTACCCGGCCGAGGCCAGGAGCTGCTTGGCGCGCGCCACGTCGTAGGGGTAGGCGTTGATGAGCGAGGCGTCGTAGCCGTCGGCCCCCTGAAGGAACTGCGATGACACGGGGCTGCCCTGCCCGCCGCCGAGGGCCGCCGCCAGGGCCGTGCGGTCGATGGCGTGGTTCAGCGCCTGGCGCACGCGCACGTCCTTCAGGGCAGGCACGACCTTGCCGCTCTTGTCCAGGAAGTCCAGGCCGAGGATGTTCTGCGGCACCCCGGCGCTCTTCAGGCCGGCCGACAGCGCCGCAGGAATCAGCGAGGCCTGCGCGGGCCAGGCGACCTGGGCCTGCCCGGCGCGCACGGCGTCCAGCGCGGCCTGCGGGTTGGCGACGACCTTCAGGACCAGCTTCTTCCACTGCACGCGGCGCGGGTTCCAGTAGTTGGGGTTGGGCAGGTAGGTGTAGGTGTCGCCCGTGACCGTCTGCTTGGCGTCCAGGATGTACGGGCCGCTGCCGCAGGTCGCGCTTTTCAGGATGGCGGGGTTGGCCGAGGCCTTGGCGCAGGGAATCGCGCCCGACAGCCAGGTCCGCGACAGGAACAGCAGGGCCAGGGGGTTGGAGGCGGCCATCGTCAGCCGGACCTTGAGGGGGCCGGTGACCTGCACCGACTGCGTGCCCAGGTTCACGGCGACGGGCGACTTGTTCTTGGCCTGGAGGTCCAGCCAGCTCTTGACGGTCTGGGCGGTCAGGGTGCTGCCGTCGCTGAATTTCACGTTCGGCCGCAGGGTCAGGTCCAGCACCTTGTAGTTCGTGCCGACCCAGGCCCAGGCGGTGGCGAGGTTGGGCTTGTATTTGCCGTCGTAGTCGTAGTCGATCAGCGAATCGTAGGCGGGCGTGAAGTAGTACTCGTTGGAGGCCTCGCCGCTCGACGGGTCCAGCGAGGCGGGGGCCGCCCCCAGCGCGACCGTGAGGGTGCCGCCGGGGGGAACCGTGGCGGCCAGGGCGGGGCCGGACAGCAGCCCGAGCGTGAGCAGGGCGGCGGTGGACGTGCGGCGGGTCTGGGCGGTGCGCATGGAAGGCCTCCGGGGCAGGGCGAGGGGGCGGGAACGGGGGGCGGCCGGGAAGGAGAAGCGCGGACGTTGACTTCGGCAAACGTTTGCCTGGGGGATGAAAAAATTCAGAGGGTGCGGACCGTGTCCCGCAGGGCCAGGCGGTATGGCGAGAGCTGAACCGGCGGCGGCGCCGCGCCCTCGGTAAGCTGGTCGATCAGTGTGCGGGCCGCGAGCATGCCCAGTTGATGAAAGTCGAAGGCCACGGTCGTGAGCCGCACGGTGGGGTGGGCGGCGATGTCCAGGTCGTCGAAGCCCATGACCGACACGTCCTGCGGCACGCGCAGCCCCCGTTCCAGCAGGCACTGCATCGCCCCGATGGCGAGGTTGTCGGAGGCGGCCAGAACGGCGGTCGGCCCTTGCCGCAGCAGCCGCGTCATGGCCTGGAAGCCGCTCTCGTAGGACGCGACCCCCCGGCCCTGGGCCGAAGCGCCGCCACTCTCGACGAGGTGGGGGTCGAGCGGAACGCCGCGCGCCGCCAGGGCGTCCTGAAAGCCCCGGAAACGGTCGAGGCCCACGGCGCGGTCGTTGAGGTCGCCGGTGATCATCGCCACGCGCCGGTGGCCGTGGTCGAGCAGGTAGGTGGCCGCGTCGAAGGCCGCGTGGTAGTTGTCCACCAGCACGCTCGGCAGGCCGTGGGGCGAGAAGTCCTGGGCGAGCACCACCGTGGGCAGGGCGTGGTGCTGCTGCCATTCCTGATGGGCGTCGGTAAAGGTGGCGGCCACCCACAGCACGCCGTCGACCTGCTGCTGGCGCATCGTCGAGAAACATTCGACCTCGCGGGCCGTATCGGCGGCGGTCGTCATGAGCAGCAGGGTGTAGCCGGCCTGCCGGGCGCAGGACTCCGCACCTTCGAGGAATTTGGCCGCGCCGGAACTGCCGATCTCGGGCAGCATGATGCCCAGGCAGCGCGACTGCCGGGTCTGGAGACCGCGTGCGTGGGTATTGGGCACGTAGCGCAACTCGGCAATCGCCTGCATGACGCGCTGGCGCGTGGGCTCGTCCACAGGTTTGGAGCTGTTGACCACCCGTGACACCGTCGAAAACGACACTCCGGCGGCGCGGGCGACATCCTTGATGGTGGCCGGCTTGCCCGACCTGGACCCCTGTGACACAGACTTCACCCCCATGCCCGGCACGATTCTGCCCACCCAGACGGCGGGACAACGTTTGCTTAGATACTGTCATCATGAACGGTGTGCGGGCGCAAAGTCAAGTCGGGGCCAGCTTCGAGGGGTAGAGGTGGGCCGACGCGTACTTCTGCATTCCCGGAGGAGCCGCACGCCTTCCGGGAACAACCGTGCCCGGCCGCGTTTCATTCAGGGGCCATTTCGGCGGCGCAGGCTCCTGGGCGGGCCGGGAACCTGGTCCGGGAGGTGTCTCATGTCGCTGTCCGACCTCAAAGCTCTTCGCCGCCGCGCGCCCAGTCTCGAAGCCCGTTTCCAGAGTTTTTCCCGTCACATCGCCGATTTCAGTGGTACGGCCGTCGCCTTCACGCTGGCTTTTTCCACCGTGGCCGTCTGGGGCGTCACCGGGCCGCTGTTTCACTTCTCGGACGCCTGGCAGCTCGTCATCAACACGGGCACGACCATTGTCACCTTCCTGATGGTCTTTCTGATCCAGAACGCCCAGAACGAGGACACCCGTGAGCTGCACGCCAAACTCGACGCCGTGTTGCAGGAGCTGCGCGCCGAGCGTGGCATGCTCCACGACCCTGAACTCCTGTCCCTGACCCCCGACGAGATTCTCGAAGACGTGCGTCTCGGCGACAACTGACCATCCCCCGCCCGAACTGCGGTCGGCGCAGGAGAGCGGGGAAGGACGCCGGCCGGTGCCGACGGTCTGCGCCCGCCATCCGGGGAGCCCGCTCCAGGCAGCAAAAACCCCCGCGCTAGGCGGGGGCTCCGTTTTCCGGGCGGCTCAGGCCGTCGTGTTGGGCATGGGCCGGTCGTTGCTCTGCATGCGGGCCACCGCGTCGCGCACCACGTCACCGGTGATGAGTTCTTGCGTCAGCAGGGCCTCGGTCACCTCGTGCATGGCCTGCGAGTACTCGGTCACGAGGCTCTTGGCGCGCTCGTAGGCCTTGTTCAGGATGCGCTTGACATCCTCGTCCACGAGCTGCGAGGTGTGCTCGGAGAAGGCCTTGGGCTTGGCCATGTCCTCGCCCAGGAACACGGGGCCGGAGTCGGTGGTCAGGGCCATGTTCTTGAAGTTCTCGCCCATGCCCCATTCCAGCACCATCTTGCGGGCGATGTTGGTCGCCTTGCGGAAGTCGTCGGCGGCTCCCGAGGTCACGTTGCCGGTAAAGACCTCCTCGGCGGCGCGCCCACCCAGCGACACCACGAGCTGGTTTTCCAGACGTTCCTTGCTCATCAGCACCTGCTCTTCGGGCAGGTAGAAGGCGGCCCCCAGCGCGCGGCCGCGCGGAATGATGCTGACCTTCTGGAGCTTGTCGCTGCCCGGAATCACGGCGGCGGTCACGGCGTGCCCGGCCTCGTGGAAGGCGATGGCGCGCTTCTCGTCGGGGCTCACGGTCAGCGAGCCGTTCTCCAGACCCAGGGTGATCTTGTCGAGCGCGCGGTAGAAGTCGCTCATGTCGATCTTGGTCTTGCTCAGTCGGGCCGCCTCCAGCGCGGCCTCGTTGGTGACGTTCTTGAGGTCGGCCCCCGAGAAGTAAGGCGTGCTCTTGGCAATTTCCGGCACGTCCACGCCCTCGCCCAGCGGCTTGTTGCGCAGGTGGACCTTCAGGATCGCCTCGCGCTCCTTGAGGTTGGGCAGGTCGATGGTCACCTGACGGTCGAAGCGGCCGGGGCGCAGCAGGGCGGGGTCGAGCACGTCGGGGCGGTTGGTCGCGCCGAGCACGATCACGCTGCTGGCCTTGTCGAAGCCGTCCATCTCCGAGAGGATCTGGTTCAGGGTCTGCTCGCGCTCGTCGTGGCCGCCGCCGATGCCTGCGCCGCGCTTGCGCCCGATCGAGTCGATCTCGTCGATGAACATGATGGCGGGCGCGCTCTTGCGGGCGTCCTCGAACAGGGTGCGCACGCGGCTGGCGCCCACGCCCACGAACATTTCCATGAACTCCGAGGCGCTCACCGAGAAGAAGGGCACGTCGGCCTCGCCGGCGATGGCGCGGGCGAGCAGCGTCTTACCGGTGCCGGGAGGGCCCACGAGCAGCACGCCCTTGGGAATCTCGGCGCCGATCTGGTGGTACTTGCCGGGGTTCTTCAGGAAGTCCACGACCTCGATGAGCTCGCGCTTGGCTTCCTCGTGGCCGGCCACGTCCGTGAACTTGGTCTGGACGCGGTTTTCCTTGCCGTACTTCTTGGCGCGGCTCTGGCCGAACTGCATGACGCCGCTCTGGCCGCCCTGCGCGCGCATGAAGAAGAAGTACATCATGCCGATGAGCAGCAGAATGGGCAGCAGGCTCAGCAGGATGTTCAGCCACTGGCTGGGCGCCTCGAAGCGGTACTGCACGTTCTGCGCTTCGAGCTGGCTGATGAGCGTGGCGTCGGGCGTCGCGGCGCTGCCGGGCAGGCGCACGATGAACTGCTGCACTGGACGCTGCTGCACGCCCTGCGGGGTCTGCACGGGCAGGGTGGTGCCGTCCTTGGCCCGCACGGTCGCGTTGCTCTCGCGCACGACCACGCTCTCGATGCGGTTGTCGGCCAGCAGGGCCTTGAACTGGTTGTAATTGACGGTGGTGCGTCCCGGCAGCGACGTCTGTGAAAACATCAGGAACAGGGCCAGGACGAACAGGACGATGAGCCAGGGATTTAAGCGCCTCAAGGGTGGTCCTCCGGGGGACAGGAGATGAAAACAGAACATGGGACGCAGGCCGTCCCTCAGACTTGAGTGTATCAGACTCAAGATGAGTGACGCTCAGGGCGGCTAGAGCGTGGCTTCACCAACCGGCCATCCGGCGGCGGCACAGGCGGTTCATCCGCCCTGCGCCGCCGAAAAACTCCGCTTCCGGGGGGACGTTTCCCCCGCCCCCCGGAAGGTGGGCTAGAACCAGTCGCCCTGCATCTCGTGCGTGGTCGGGTCGGCGCTCGCCAGGAGTTCGGCGTGGGCGCGCACCTTGGGCAGCTCGTACACCGCGAAGAAGCGGGCGGCCTGGAGTTTGCCCCGGTAGAAGCCTTCGGCGTCGCCGCGCGCGCCGGGCAGGGCCCTGGCGGCCGCTGCCGCCTGCCGCAGCCACATCCAGCCCACGACCGTGTGCCCCAGCATCTCCAGGGCGCTGTTGGCGTTGGCGAGGTAGAGGTCCGGCCCCAGCTCGGCCGCGCGCCCCAGGATGGCCCCGAAGGCGTCCCGGTTCTGGGCGATGGCGGTGGTCAGGGCGGCGCGGATCCCGTCCAGGCCTTCCAGCCCCTCCGAGGCCTTCAGGTCGGCGTGCATGCGCTCCAGCAGCACGGTCAGGCCGCGCCCGCCCGCCTGCGTCACCTTGCGGCCCAGCAGGTCGTTGCCCTGGATGCCCTCGGTGCCCTCGTGGATGGGATTGAGGCGGTTGTCGCGGTAGTACATCTCGACCGGGTAGTCGCGGGTGTACCCGGCGCCGCCCATGACCTGGATCGCGTCGCTCAGGGCCTCCTGGCTGTACTTGCTGGGCCAGGACTTGACGATGGGCGTCAACAGGTCGAGGAGCAGGCGGGTGTCCTCGCGCCCCTCCTCGGGGCCGGTGGCGAGGTCGTCCACGAGCGACGAAGCGTACAGCCCCAGCGCGAGGCCGCCCTCCACGAAGGCCTTCTGGCGCAGCAGCAGCCGCTTCACGTCGGCGTGCTCGATGATGCTCACCATCGGGCCGCTGGGGTCCTTGGCGCTGGCGTGGCGGCCCTGCAACCTCTCGCGGGCGTACTCCAGGCTCGCCAGATAGCCCGCGTAGCCGAGCATCACCGCGCCCATGCCCACGCCGATGCGGGCCTCGTTCATCATGTGGAACATGTAGCCCAGGCCGCGCCCGGCCTCGCCCACGAGTTCGCCGACCGTCTCGCCGCCCTCGCCGAAATTGAGCAGCGTATTGGTCGTGCCCCGGTAGCCCATCTTGTGGTTCAGGCCCGCCAGGACGACGTTGTTCTTCTCGCCCAGGCTGCCGTCCTCGTTCACGCGGTACCGGGGCACGATGAACAGGCTGATGCCCTTGACGCCTGCCGGGGCGCCCTTGATGCGCGCCAGCACGAGATGCACGATGTTCTCGGACAGCTCGTGCTCGCCGCCCGAAATCCACATCTTGGTGCCCTGGATGCTGTAGGTGCCGTCGCCGCGCGGCGTGGCGGAGGTGGTGATGTCGGCCAGCCCGCTGCCCGCGTGCGGCTCGGACAGGGCCATCGTGCCGAACCAGCGGCCTTCGAGCAGCGGCGCCAGGTACTTGCGCTTCTGCTCCTCGGTGTCGAACTCGCGCTGCAGGTTCGCGTTGCCGATGGTCAGGAAGGGGTAACCGCTGCTGCCCATGTTCGCGGCCTGGAAGTTCGCCTGCACCGCCTGCATGACCACCCAGGGCAGTTGCAGCCCGCCCAGGTCCTCGTCGTGGTGGGCGCTGAAAAAACCCGCGTCGCGGAAGGCCTTCATGGCCGCCGCCACGCCCGGCACGAGTTTCACCTGGCCGTCCACGACATGCGGCTCGTTCAGGTCGGCTTCGCGGGTGTGGTTGGCGAAATACTTCTCGGCCACGTTGTAGGCGAGGTTGAGCACATCGTCGTACACCTCGCGGCTGTGCTCGGCGTGGCGGGGCCGGGCGGTCAGGCTCTCAGTGTCGAGGACTTCGTAAAGCTGGAATTGCAGGTCGCGCTTGCTCAGGAACGGGGCCATACCGGGACTCCTCCTCGGAAAGTGGGGGCGGGCAGATGTCCGCGCACGTTAATGTTGTACGTCGGCGTTTATGATAGGCCAAAGCGCCGTTCTCCGTCTTCCCGCTCCCGACCCTGGAGGTTGCCCATGCGTGCCCTGCTGTGCCAAGCGTTCGCCGAACCCGAAACCCTGACCGTGCAGGACCTCCCCGACCCTGTGCCCGGCCCCGGCGAGGTGGTCATCGCCGTGCAGGCGGCCGGGGTCAACTACCCCGACGCCCTGATGGTGCAGGGGCTGTACCAGGTGCGCCCGCCGCTGCCCTTCGTGCCGGGCGCGGAGGCGGCGGGTACGGTCGCCGCGCTCGGCGAGGGCGTGACCGGGCTGGAGGTCGGGCAGGCGGTAGTGGCCTTCACCGGCACCGGGGCCTTCGCCACGCACCTCGTCGCCCCGGCTGCCGCCGTGTTGCCGCTGCCCCCCGGTCTGTCGCCCGAGGTCGCCGCGACGCTGCCGCTGGCCTACGGCACGTCCATGCATGCCCTGGTGGACCGCGCGAAACTCCAGGCAGGCGAGACGCTGTTCGTGCTCGGCGCGGCAGGTGGGGTGGGCCTCGCGGCCGTCATGATCGGCAAGGCGCTGGGCGCGCGGGTGATTGCCGGGGTGGGCAGCGCGCAGAAGGCGGAGGTGGCCCGCGAGCACGGCGCGGACGAGGTGATCAACTATGCCGAGACCGACCTGCGCGAGGCCCTCAAGGCCCTGTGCGGCAAGAACGGCCCCGACGTGATCTACGACCCGGTGGGCGGCGAGCTGGCCGAACCGGCCTTCCGCAGCATCGGCTGGGGCGGGCGCTACCTCGTGGTGGGCTTCGCGGGCGGCGACATTCCCAGGCTGCCGCTCAACCTTCCGCTGCTCAAGGGGGCGTCGCTGGTCGGCGTGTTCTGGGGCGAGTTCGCGCGGCGTGATCCGCGCGGCAACGCCCGCAACCTCGCGCAGCTCGCCGCGTGGGTGGCGTCGGGGCAGGTGCGGCCGCTGGTCAGCGAGCGCTATGCGCTGGAGCGCGGCCCCGAGGCGATGCGCGCGCTGCTGGAACGCCGCGTGACCGGCAAGGTCGTCCTGACGCCGTGACCGGTCCCACGCCGCAGGCCGCGCCGGTCGCCTTCTACACCACCGCCGAACTCGCCCGCGCGGCGGGGGTCACGCGCCGCACCGTCATGCACTACGCCGAACTGGGGCTGCTGGCCCCCGATCAGGTCACGGCGTCGGGGCGGGCACTGTACGGGCCTTACGCCCTGCGGCTGCTGCGCGACGTGATGGACCTGCGCGCCCTGGGCATGACCCTGGAAGAAGCCCGCGACATGGTGGCGCTGCGCCGGGCGACACACGCTGTAGACGGCACCTACCGCCGCGACTGGACGCGCGAGGACGTGCCGCTCAGCGACGCACGCCTCGACGCCCTGCACGCCCGGCTGCGCGCCATCCACGGGGCCTACGAGCGGCAGGCCGACAACCTCGCGCGCTTCGACCGCTGGCTGACCAAGCGGTTCACGGGCGGGGCGCTGCCCGCCTCCGGTTCCTCGGGCGGGACTGATGAAGAGGACCTGCCGGAGCAGCCCGGTCCCGCCTGAGGCCCGAACAGGACGCGGCGGGCGAACACGGCCGCCGCGCATCATGACGGAGATGAGCGACAAGGCCGCCCCCGATGGTCTACGCTGGGGTGATCCCGAGAACGCTGGGTCATTTCCGGAGCCTTCATGCCTGACCAAAATCTGACGCCGACCGCCGCTCCTCTGGCGGACTCTTCGCTCGAACAGGCCGTGCTGGACCGGGTCTTCATCGGCCCGCCCTACTTCGCCCTGCGGCCGCTCGCGTGGCAGGGCGGCGCGTTCGGGGCGCAGGCCCGGCTGGAGGCGCTCGACGCGGTGGGTCTGACCCCCGAGGCCCAGATGCTGAGGCACGCCACCCTCGCCGGGCTGTGCGTGGGCGCCCTGACGCAGCCCGACGGTGCCCGGCGGCATTACCTCGTGCAGGAGATGCATTACGTGGTGCAATCGGCGCCGGAGGCCGGACAGGTCGAACTGTTGGCGCAGGTGCTCGACCTCGACCAGCGCAGCCTGCGCGCCGAGATCCACGTGTCGAGCGGCGCGCAGCTGCTGGCCTCGCTGAACGTGCTGTATACGGTCCTGAGCGGCGAGGCTTTCGAGCGCCTGTTCGCGCGGCGGCGACTCGTGGCCCCGGAGGCGGCGGCCGACTGGTGCCTGCCCCTGCCGGACGGCACCCTGACCCACGGTGCCGGAGCGCTGGTGCGCGAGGTGGAGTATCTGCCCGCCGAAACCTGCGCGGGAACGTCGCTCGGCGCGCGCGCGCTGCCCGCGTCGGTCCTCGTGGGGCATCTCTCCGCCCTGGCGGCCGAGTTGCCCGGCCCGCCCGCCCTGCTCTCCTCGGTGGGCCTTCAGGTCTACGACCTGTGCTGGGCGGGCGAGAACCTGCGGTTCGAGGTGCGCGAGCAGGAGGACGTGCTCAGCCGGGAGCGGGCTACGCCGTCTCGGTCCATGCCGGGCCGACCCGCCGCCTCGCGGCGCGTGGGCGGCTGGTGCTGACCCCGGCTCCGCCCGTCGCCTGAGGGCCGGGGCCGGCCCCGGCCCTCAGGGCGCGTCTCCCTTTGCCGGTGGCCCTTATTCGGCGGCCGGGACGCTCGCGCGCAGCACCCGCGCCGCGCCGTTCGCCCACAGTTCGTAGGCCCCGGCCGCCGCGCCCACCAGGACAGTGTCGTACTGCCCGAGGGTCAGCGTCTCGTCGCCGCAGGTCACGCGGATCTCGCCCTCGGTCACGGTCAGGAGGTGCGGCGACTGCCCGGCCGGGTCGCCGTGCCCCGCCGCGCCCGCCTCCAGCGTCAGCACGTCGAGCGCGAACAGTGGGCAGGTCACGGCGCGGAATTCGCTCTCGCCCGGGGCCGGCGGCGGCGTGAGCTGCGCCTGGGCGTGGGCATCGGTCACTTCGGCCGACTCCTGAAGGTGAAGCCGGCGCCCCGCGCTCGCCGGACGGTCCCAGTCGTAGACGCGGTAGGTCGTGTCGCTCGTCTGCTGCACCTCGTACAGCAGCAGCCCCGGCCCCAGCGCGTGCAGGGTGCCCGCCGGGATGAACAGGGTCTCGCCCTCACGCGGCTCGCGGCGCTGCGAGACCTCCATCACCTCGCCCGCCAGGATGGCCCGGCGCAGTTCCTCCGGCGTGGTGCCCTCCTTGACGCCCGCGAGGATGGCCGCGCCCGGCTCCACCTCCAGAAAGTGCCAGGCCTCGGTCTTGCCGAACTCGCCCGGCCCCACCATGCGCCGCGCCTGCTCGTCGTTGGGGTGGACCTGCACGCTGAGCCAGTCGGCGCAGTCGAGCAGCTTGATGAGCAGCGGAAAACGCCCGCCCAGCCGCGCCGCCTCGCCCAGCAGGGCCTGCGGGTCCTGCGCGCTCAGCTCGCCCACGCTGGCCCCGGCGTGCGGTCCGGCCGTCACGCGGCTGCCCTCGCCCGCGACCCAGGCCTCACCGACCGGCGGCGTGGCGGCGCGCAGCCGCTGGCCGCCCCAGACCCGCTCGTGGTACTGCGGTTCCAGGGGAAAGAGGCGTTGCTGGAGGGGGCCGGAAGGCTGGGTCATCCGGAGCAGAGTAAAGCCGCCCTGGCGGCCGCGTAAAGCCGGAATCTAACTGCAGCTTCCTCAGCTCCGGCCCGCCGCCAGCGCGCACAGGGCCGCGAGTTCGGCCAGGGTCACGGCCGCGCCGTAGCTGTCGCCGGTCAGGCCGCCGCCCAGGCGCCTCGCCGCGAAGATCGAGACGAGCAGCGTGGTCCCCAGCGCCCAGGCCCAGGCCGCCCCCGCCCCCGGCAGCAGCAGCGTGGGCGCGGCGAGCAGCAGCGCGGGCCAGAGGGGACCGCCCCGTGCCTGCGCGCCCAGCGACGGTTTTCCGGCCAGCCCCGTCCGCGCCGCCGGAAACAGGCGCAGGGGCAGCAGCAGCGCCGTGCGCGCCGCCACCGCCGCCACCAGCGGGGCGTAGACGGGCAGGGCAGAGGAGAGCACGCTCCACAGCGCGAGCAGGGTCAGGGTCCCCGTCGCCAGCCCGAAGGCCCCCACATGCACGTCGCGCAGGATCTCCAGGCGCCGCGCGGGCGTGGTCGCGGCGAACAGGGCGTCCCCGCTGTCCACCAGCCCGTCGAAGTGCAGCATCCCCGTCAGGGCCAGCCATGCGGCGAGCGCCAGCGCGGCCCGTACACCCCCCGGCAGGGGTAGCGGCAGCCAGAGGAGCAGCGCCACGAGACCCCCCACCGCGTACCCGGCGAGCGGGTAGTAGGCCGCCGCCCGCGCGAAGTCGCCCTCCCGGAGGTCCCCCGTGTGCGGCAGCGGCAGCGTGGTCAGGAAGGTCAGGGCCAGGTGCGCGGCCCGCACCTCCCGCCGCCAGGTCATGCGGTGGGCACCCCGGCCTCCGCGAAGGTCCGCATTTCCCGCAGGGTTGCGGCGGCCCCCCGCAGCAGCGGCGCGGCCAGCACCCCGCCCGTGCCCTCGCCCAGGCGCAGGCCCAGGCGGAACATGGGGCGCAGACCCAGGTGGGCGAGCTGCGCCGCGTGCCCGCGCTCGGCGCACTCGCCTGCCGGGAAGAGGTAATCGGCCAGCGCGGGCACGAGCGCCACGCCGACCAGGGCCGCGCTGCCCTCCACGAAGCCGTCGAGGATCACCGCGCGCCGCGAGGCCGCCGCCTGGAGCATCACGCCCAGCATCGCCGCGATCTCGAAGCCGCCGAACTCGGCCAGCACGTCCAGCGGGTCCGTCACGTCGCTGCGCCCCAGCGCCTCCCGGATCACGGCGACCTTGTGGGCCAGCGCCGCGCCGTCCACCCCGGTGCCGCGCCCGGTCACCTCGGCCGCGTCCAGCCGCAGCAGCCGGGCCGTGAGGGCGGCGGCGGGCGTGGTGTTGCCGATGCCCATCTCGCCCGGAATCAGGAGGTCGGCCCCGTCCTCGATGGCCTGCCGGGCCAGCGCGGCCCCGGCCAGGATCAGGGCCTCGGCCTCGGCATGGGTCATGGCGGCCTCGCGGCGCAGGTTGCGGGTGCCGGGGCGCACGGCGGCGCGCACGAGGCGGGGGTGCTCGGGCAGCCCGGCGGCCACGCCCGCATCCATCACGTACACCTGTGCCCCCACGCTGCGGGCCAGGGCGTTCACGGCCGCGCCGCCGGGACCGGCGGGGGTGTCGGCCAGGAAGTTGGCGACCATCGCGCCGGTCACCTCGGGCGGAAAGGCGCTCACGCCCTCGGCCGCGATACCGTGGTCGCCCGCCGCGACGATCACGGCGACGCCCTGCGGGTCGGGCCGGTCGGTACCGAACACGCCCGCGAGGCGCACGCTCAGGGCTTCGAGGTCACCCAGCGCACCCGGCGGTTTGGTCAGTTGGGCTTGTCGCTCGCGGGCGGCCTGCATGGCGGCCTCGTCGGCGGGGCGGACAGCGCGGAGCAGCTCGGTGAGTTCAGGGGTCATGGTTGTCCTTTGAGTTGCAGCGGCAGGCCGCTGACGAGCAGATACGCCTCGTCGCTCGCGGCGGCGACGCGCTGGTTCACGCGGCCCAGCGCGTCGCGGTAGGTCCGCGCCAGGGCGTTGTCGGGCACGATGCCCAGGCCGACCTCGTTGCTCACGAGGACGGACAGGCCGCCGCGTTCACGCAGCGCCGCGAGCAGGTCGTCGGTGGCGGCGAGCATCCGGTCTTCGGATTCTCCGGCCAGCAGCAGGTTGCTGACCCACAGACTCAGGCAGTCGAGCAGCAGCGTGGGCGTCTGGACATTCCGGGCGGCCTGGGCCACGTCCAGGGGTTCCTCGGCGGTGTGCCAGGCGGCGGGGCGGTCGCCTCTGTGCCGGGCGATGCGCTCCCGCATCTCGTCGTCGAAGGCCTGCGCGGTGGCGAGGTAGGTCACGTCTTTGCCGGGGCGGGCGGCGTAGGCCTCGGCAAAGCGGCTCTTGCCGCTGCGCGCGCCGCCGCTCACGTACACGATCACAGCAGCCCCCCCACGAAGTCCCAGTCCAGGCTGGCGCGGACCCGCACGGCGATGGCGTCCAGGCGGGCGTCGAGCGAGTCGAGCGACTCGGGGGCGTCCAGGCCCGCCCAGCCCAGAAAGCGTTCCAGGTACGCCGGGTTCTCCAGCAGGCCGTGCAGGTAGGTGCCGCGCACGTTGCCCTGGCGCCACAGCAGCTCGGGCGCGAGGGCCTGCGCGCCGCCGCCACCCCGTGTGCGCCCGTGGTGGATCTCGTAGCCCTGCACCTTCAGGCCGGTCTCGGGGTCCGTGAAGGCGGTCAGGCGGGTGGTCTTGTCGGGCGCGAATTCGGTGTGCAGGTCGAGCAGGCCCAGGCCCGCGACTTCCGCCGCGCCCTCGACGCCATGCGGATCGGTGATGGTGTGCCCGAGCATCTGGAGGCCCCCGCACACGCCCAGCACCGGCACGCCCGAGGTCGCCAGCCGCGTCACCGCCCCCGCCAGCCCGGTCGCGCGCAGCCACGCGAGGTCGGCGGCCGTGCTCTTGCTGCCGGGCAGGATGACGGCCCGCGCACCGGCCAGCTCGGCCGGCGCCGTGACCCAGCGGGCCAGCTCGCCCAGCGGCGCGAACTCGTCGAGGTTGGAGACGCGGGGGAGGCGGGGAATGGCGACGAAGCCGTCTTCGCCTGTCGCCGCGCGGCCCGGCATCAGACCGTCCTCTTCGGGCAGCGGGATATCCAGCATGGGCACCACGCCCACGGTCGGCACGCCGGTCTGTTCCCGTAGCCACTCCGGCCCCGGCGCGAGCAGCCGCGCGTCGCCCCGGAAGCGGTTGAGGACGAAGCCGCGCAGCAGCGCCCGCTCGTCCGGTTCCAGGCAGTGCCAGGTACCCAGCAGGTGTGCGAAGGCCCCGCCCCGGTCAATGTCGGCGGCGAGCAGCACGGCGGCCTGCGCCTCCTTCGCCACGCGCATGTTCACGATGTCGCTGGACCGCAGGTTCACCTCGGCCGGGCTGCCCGCCCCCTCGATGACCACGACCTCGTACTCGTCCAGCAGGCGGTGCAGCGCGCCCTGCACGTGCGGCCAGAGCCGGGGCTTGCGCTCGCGCCAGGGCAGGGCGGTCAGTTCGGGGTCGGCGCGGCCCAGCAGCACGACCTGCGAGCGGGTGTCGGCCTCGGGCTTGAGGAGCACCGGGTTCATCCGCACGTCGGGCACGACCCGCGCCGCGCGCGCCTGCACGAGCTGCGCGCGGCCCATCTCCAGCCCGGCCGGGGTGACACCCGCGTTGTTGCTCATGTTCTGCGCCTTGAAGGGCGCGACCCGGTAGCCCTCGTCGGCCAGGATGCGGCACAGCGCGGCGGCGAGGTAGCTCTTGCCCGCGTTGCTCGTGCAGCCCTGGATCATGATCGCCTTAGCCATGTGTTCCCCTCCATTGTCCGAGGGCTGCCAGCAGCGTGCCGTCCTGCGCCGCCCCCCGCGTGCTGACCCGGATACGGCCCGGCAGCCCGTAACTCGCGCAGTCGCGCACCCGCACGCCCAGGGCCAGCAGCGCCGCCGCCGTTCCCGCGCCGTCCCCGACCTCCAGCGTCATGAACGGTGCGCCGTGATGCTCGACCGGCCCGAAGGCAGCCAGCGCGTGGGCCAGCGCCGCCGCGTCGGCCCGCACGCGGGGCAGCGTGGTCTCCAGAAATTCTCCCGCATCCGGCAGGGCCGCGAGCAGCGCCGCCGTGCCCGCCGGCAGGTGCCACGCCGGGGCGAGGTTGTCCAGCCGCGCGGCGACCTCCGGCGTGCCCAGCGCATAGGCGGGCCGCGCCCCGACCAGCCCGTGTGCCTTGCCGGGCGAGAGCAGCCGCACCACGGCCGGCGAGGCGGGCGGCGGGGGCAACGCGACGAAGGGCGCGTAGGCCTCGTCCACGATCAGGAGGGCACCGGCTTCCTCGCAGCGCCCGGCCAGCTGCCGCAACTCGGCGGGGCTGGGCGCGCGCCCGGTCGGGTTGTGCGGAGCACCGA
>NC_017806.1 GCF_000252445.1 Deinococcus gobiensis I-0
TAAATTCAAGCTCGGTACCCGCCGTACTGGGCGGCTCCGGGAACATCAGCACAGCGCGTCGACGCGCTGTGCCAGGCAAGAGCACCGTGATGCGCTGTACGAGAAGGTGCGCCAGGCGGCACTGCAACACCCGACCTCCGGGTATCGGCTGCTGTACCAGGAATTCAAGGCCCAGGGCGAAGAGATTGGATTACACAAGATTCGCGTGGCCTTGGGCGAGTTGCATCTCCACCCACCGCTGCCACGGAAAACTCGGAAACCTTCGGAGAAGGTTTCCACGCCACAGGATTGGCCCGCAGGTCGACGGGTGCAGATCGACGCGACCCGTCTTTCCTTACCCGATGGGGTCTGCTGGATCTACTTCGTGCTGGACGTCCCTTCACGGGTAGTCCTGGCCAGCCGGGTGGTCCGGAGCCTGTCAATGCACCTCGCCAAGCTGACGCTTGACGAAGCGGTTGGTGTGCTGCGTGCTCAGGGGCACCACGAGACTCTCGTGGTGCAGAGCGATGGAGGCAGTGATTTCACCAGTGACCTCTTTCAACAGAGCTGTTTGAAATACGGCAGCTGGGTGCGCTGCAAGGTCTCCCAGCCGGGGGGAACCGGACTCCTGGAACGCCTCAACCGGACCTACAAGTATCAGTTTGCCTTCCGCCAGGACTGGCAGTCCATGGCCGATGTCCGGACCGCCATGCCGGACTTTCACCGCTGGTACAACCACGAGCGCCGTCATTCGGCGCTCGACTACGCCACGCCTTGGTCTACACTCACTTCATCGGCAAACGCTCGCAACGCCGCTTGAAGTCAAACCTGGAGCATTACCCACCCGAGTGAAGTCGCCGGTCGCTTCGTAGAGCATCGTGCCGGAAGTTTTGCGGGCGGCATGGAAGCCCCGGAAGCGTCCGGCCAGGCCCGCGCGCTCGAACGCGCGGCGCATCTGCCGGGCGGCCGTGTTGTAGGAGAGGCCGGGGAAGTGAGGACCGACCGGCAGATCGAGGAGCGCTTCACGGACGCGGCGACCGAGGGGGACAAGACGAATCTTGCCCCCTTTGCCGGTGACGCTCAACTCATGGCCTTCCTGATCCCAGCTGCAACTGGCGAGGGCCTCGCTCACCCGCAGACCGGAGTGGGCACAGAGCAGGAGCAGGGCCCGGAGCTGGGGCGTGCAATACGGGAGGACCTGTTCGATCTCTTCCATGTAGGGAGGGTTCTTGACAATGCCCGGTGTGGGGTCCGCGGGGGCCGAGGTGTCGGTGAACGGATCGAGCTGAGTCACGCCCGCCCACCTCAGCGCACGGTAGAGGGCACGGGCGCCGGCGAAGTACTGCGCGACCGAAGCAGGGGCCAAGTGACCAATACCGCCCCGACCCGGGGAGGTCTGCAGGTGGGCGAGGTAACGACCGCCGTCGCGGTGGCCGGGGCGGAGCAGCTGCATCCCATTCGCCTGAGCCCAGGGGACGAAGGTGCGCACGGCGAGTTGGTAGGCGGCGACCGTCTTGGGGCTGGTGCGTGCACCGTTCTTGCTGCCGGCGTGGAGGTAAGCGGTGAGGACCTGGGTCAGGGCTTGGGTGTCGTAGGTGGCGGCGGCTTCGGTGGCCCGGACCCGGAGGACTTGGTCAGTCAGATCGGCCCAGGCGAGGGCGGTGCCAGTGCGGGCGAGGGTCATGGAGGGAGGGTAGCGCGGTGTCCCACTAATCGACCTTAGACACCACCCAGTACCTAAATTAGTCACCGCCCCCTTGCAGATTAGTCACCACTCTCCCGAAGACACCCCCTGCCCGAATCTGATCGGACCGCTTTGCGTAGCTGGCGGTTTTGTGTTCCAACTAGTTGGCGGAGCTGGCGTAAACAGGTTCCGAATTATCGGCGGAGCTGGCGTAAATTTGTTCCAATTAGTTGGCGTAGTTGGCGGTTTCTTGTTCCGAATTATCGGCATAGCTGGCGGTTTCTTATTCCGATTAGTCGGGAACCCCTCCTCAAATTAATCGGCGGAGTTGGCGGAAACAGGTTCCGAAGACAGTCATCGACTGCGTTTTGTCGTGCAAAACGCGCAACTCGATGTATCCTCTACCCTTCAACCGCGTACCCCCAATTTGCCCTCCCACACGGCCTGGAACCTTTACATCGACCCTTTTGGCTATGACCCTTAGCATGACCTCGTGCCCGACCCCTCTCCAACCCTGCATCCCGCCCAACAAAAGGCCAAGCTCCGACGCCTCATCGGCACCCACGGGGTCTACACGACCGTGCAGCTCGAACGTCTCGGCCTCCTGCGCGCGGCCGAGTGGTTGGGCCTGCGGCAGGTCACCCACACCCGGCGCACCAGCATCGTCCAGCCCTCCAGCGAGCGCGACCTGACCTTCGTGCTCGGCGAGCAGGTCAACGCTCAGTTGCCCGGCCGCGAACTCATGCACAAGGCAGGGGTCGCCGAGGCGTACCTGCGTCTGGAGTTTCGCGACGACCTCCACCACCGCTCCACCCCACCCAAGCTCACGCCGCGCGAACGTCAGGCCATGCCCGACGCCTTCGGCTGTCTCACGGAGCTGAACCCGGTGGACGATTACGCCAAGCATTACCTCCTCGAACTCGACGCCGGATACACCCGCGCCCGCATCCGCCGCAAGCTCCGAGGCTTCGACCAGTTGCCCCTGCTGAAGCCCAGAGACGGCTGGCTCATCTGGGCCACCACAGTGAACCTGCGCGTCGAAACCCTGGTCCCTTTGGTCGCGGCGGAGTACAAGCGCAAGCCCTTCGAGCGCATCGACTGCATCACCTTCCTCTTCGTCGACTTCTGGAGCGCGGGGAACCCGTACGTCCGTGGCCGCCGCTTCACCAAGCTGATGCGTTACGACCTGGACTGTCGGGGACTCGCTCCCAGTTCCGGCAGCGGCAGGTGAATCACGCGCACCATGTTGTCCACCGAGCGCCAGGACATCCGGTCCAGGTACCGCAGGTCTGCCTCGTGCCGCTGCAGGTCTGGCACCGCGATGATCAGCGGGTGCTTCCACGTGTTCACGGACCGGAGGTAGCTCTCCACGAGTCTGCGGAAGCGCTGGCTCCGGAGCCCCCCGTTCGCGACGGTGGCGTAGAGCCGGGGACGGCCCAACACCTCCCGGTGCGTCGCCATGTGGTACCCCGCACCGTGCACCTCCCAGAGGCGTGCGTATTCCTCGTCCGGGACCTGCATGGTCGTGTAGACGATCGCGTCCGAGTACCGGCGCTCGTGTACCGCGCTCTTGTGCCCGTGCCGCTTGTACTGATGGCTGTAGACCCGGTAGCCCTCGCGCTCTAGCAGGAAGCGGGCATCGTTGTGATAGGCCCGGTCGGTCACGGCGTCCGGACCCGTCAGGTGAACAGGATCAAACTCGCTGTACGCTGCTCGCCCCTTGGGGGTGAGCAGGGCGACGGGGCCGTAGAGGGTGTGCATCTCCCGAGCGAGGCCGGCCGCGATGACCTGCGGCAGGGGCGTCCCCTGGAGGGTGAGGGAGCGCATGGGGCCATAGATGGCGAGGGCGGAGAGGAGGTCGTGGTCGTTCCAAGGAATGTCAGTCACCCGGGTACCGTACGTGCGCTTGGGGTGACCTCCAGCCTTGGCGGCAAGGGACTTGGCCTGGGCAGAGCACAACACGGGCGGCGGAAGGTAGGCCAAACAAAAAAAGCCCCCACCCCTGTCCTTGGCCAAGTGCCCGGACAGGGGTGGGGGCTTGCTCATATGAGGTTGATGCAAGGAAAGACGGGCGGGCCCAGCTTGGGTCAAGGTGACGGATCGGGCCGGGACCTTCGGCTGCAGTCGCGGCTTGACCCAGGTGTCATAGGCGTTCTGCAATCCGGCGATCAGGGTGCATAAGGTTTGGGTGGTGAGCCCACCCGCGCAGAGGAGCCGAGCGGCAGGAAGCCAGGTATGGCCGCAGCAGCTGCGCGAGTACCAGGAGCACCAGGTTACGCGCTCGTGCCCTTGATCTCCAGCGCGAACCTCAGGGAGAAAATCCTGGTCAGTCCAAGGGGGGCTATCCCCTGGTCACCGGACCTGCACTTGGGGTGACCTCCAGCCTTGGCGGCAACGACTTGGCTCAGTCAGAGCACAGCACGGGCAGCGGAAGGTAGGCCAAATAAGAAAGCCCCGCCCCTGTCCGTGCCCGAATGTCGGGATAGAGGCTGGGGCTTACTCATCAGGACAACGCAGCATGAGACAAGCAGGCTCAGCTGAGGTCAATGCCCAGTAATGAATGTCGCGATCTTCCCCTTCCGTCGTAACTTTACCCAGGTGTCGCAGACGCGCAGCAATCTGGCGATCAAGGTGTACAAGATCCGTGCGGTGAGTCTCTTTCGCAAGGGGCTATTCGGGGTCGCTGCCTAAGCATGTTTGCCCAGAGTCCCCCCATACCTGTGAGGGACGCCATGTGCCGCCTGCCCAAGTGCCACCCTGAGCCGGTCCCATCCCCACGCCTGTGGGGAACGCAAGGGCACTGGGAAGACGATCATCGACAGCAACGGTCCATCCCCACGCCTGTGGGGAATGCGCCTCCTCGACCATCTGGTAGAAGCGGCAGTCCGGTCCATCCCCACGCCTGTGGGGAACGCCAGCCAGACGAGAACCATTCCCACTAATCCCCCGGTCCAGCCCCACGCCTGTGGGGAACGCTCACGTAGTTTGCGGATGTTGTCAGTCTCCACCGGTCCAGCCCCACGCCTGTGGGGAACGCTGCATGTTCAGGTTGAGGTTCATGGGATGCTCCGGTCCATCCCCACGCCTGTGGGGAACGCGACCTGGGAATCAGCCCTTTCATGGAGGAGAACGGTCCATCCCCACGCCTGTGGGGAACGCTTCGTATCAACGGGTCACAACTCTACGCCATTCGGTCCATCCCCACGCCTGTGGGGAACGCCACCACGGCTGCGCCAGATCCTCGCCAGCTCTCGGTCCATCCCCACGCCTGTGGGGAACGCGGCCGGCCGCCGGGCCGCCGCGCCGCCGGAACCGGTCCATCCCCACGCCTGTGGGGAACGCGGGCCAGTAATGAGGGCATCACCGTTCAGGCCCGGTCCATCCCCACGCCTGTGGGGAACGCCAGCCGACCAAAGTCGCCCCGTCCGAGTTTGCCGGTCCATCCCCACGCCTGTGGGGAACACAGGTGAACGCCGTGTCAGAGGAACAGGGCGGGCGGTCCATCCCCACGCCTGTGGGGAACGCCAGATAGGGCTGATCCCCCTGGAGCAGGGCGTCGGTCCATCCCCACGCCTGTGGGGAACGCGGCGAGCGCGTCCGGCGTGAGGTAGACCGTCACGGTCCATCCCCACGCCTGTGGGGAACGCAGCAGGGGGTCGGTGAACGTCTCGATGATGTACGGTCCATCCCCACGCCTGTGGGGAACGCAGGGCCTGGAAGACGCCGAACTGAAGACCGCGCGGTCCATCCCCACGCCTGTGGGGAACGCTCATGCCCAAAGTGGCCCAGGCGAAAGCCAAACGGTCCATCCCCACGCCTGTGGGGAACGCAAATACTGCTCGATGTCCTGGCGCTTGGGCATCGGTCCATCCCCACGCCTGTGGGGAACGCGGCTCGGACACGGACGCCGTGCTGGAGAAGACCGGTCCATCCCCACGCCTGTGGGGAACGCGAATGGGGCGGGCTCAGGGGGAGTCGGTCAGACGGTCCATCCCCACGCCTGTGGGGAACGCGTGCAACATAACAACGGAAACCCGCGCCCACCCGGTCCATCCCCACGCCTGTGGGGAACGCAAAGAAGGCGAGTTCAAGAGCATCGCGCCGTCCGGTCCATCCCCACGCCTGTGGGGAACGCGACTACGCGCAGGGCCTGGAGGCGCTGGCCAACGGTCCATCCCCACGCCTGTGGGGAACGCAGCCCCTCAAGCCTAGTCGTGCACGGACAGGGCGGTCCATCCCCACGCCTGTGGGGAACGCCGCAGAACGCCAGCCACGCCCACCGCCTCACGGGTCCATCCCCACGCCTGTGGGGAACGCCCGATCCAGCCGCGCGCGGCTGGGCTGAGTCCCGGTCCATCCCCACGCCTGTGGGGAACGCGTTAGCCTCGCCGGACAGAATGAACGCGGCGACGGTCCATCCCCACGCCTGTGGGGAACGCCACATCCCAGAGGTACTCGCCCTCTAGGCAGACGGTCCATCCCCACGCCTGTGGGGAACGCGGTGTAGCTCGAGATGCCGAGGATCCCGGCCACGGTCCATCCCCACGCCTGTGGGGAACGCGGTGTAGCTCGAGATGCCGAGGATCCCGGCCACGGTCCATCCCCACGCCTGTGGGGAACGCGCCATCGGACTGCCCCCCACCTGCGGGGCCGCCGGTCCATCCCCACGCCTGTGGGGAACGCTAGGGCGTCTTGATCCGCAGGCGCCCAATACCCGGTCCATCCCCACGCCTGTGGGGAACGCCTCCCCCATGAGGACGTTGCACAGGTCAAGCACGGTCCATCCCCACGCCTGTGGGGAACGCGAGTAGGTCGCGTTCCCCGCTCGTGAGCTTGGCGGTCCATCCCCACGCCTGTGGGGAACGCATGGGGTGCGCGGCTGCTGAGTGGGGCTACTGCGGTCCATCCCCACGCCTGTGGGGAACGCGGGTGCATCCAATGGAGCCCAGTACGCTGCCACGGTCCATCCCCACGCCTGTGGGGAACGCCTGGCCGAAGTTCGCGGCAAGCTGCGAGAGTGCGGTCCATCCCCACGCCTGTGGGGAACGCTGACGGCTACTAAAGGAGGAACCATTATGTCGCGGTCCATCCCCACGCCTGTGGGGAACGCCATGTCGCCGGGGCGTTCCAGAGTGGGGTTGTAGGTCCATCCCCACGCCTGTGGGGAACGCGCCCAGAAATCGCGCGGGGTGGTCCAGTCGTGCGGTCCATCCCCACGCCTGTGGGGAACGCGCCAGCTTCAAGGCAGAGCTGAGGAAGCGCGGCGGTCCATCCCCACGCCTGTGGGGAACGCTGCGGGATGACCGCACCCCATGGGGTGAATTACGGTCCATCCCCACGCCTGTGGGGAACGCGTTCGGTAGCTCTGGAACTCGGGAGTAATGCACGGTCCATCCCCACGCCTGTGGGGAACGCGTGGCCTGTTCGTCCTGGCGCTTGATCAGGACCGGTCCATCCCCACGCCTGTGGGGAACGCGCAACGCTCGAAGAGGCCCAGGCCGCCGCAGACGGTCCATCCCCACGCCTGTGGGGAACGCGAGCTGGTGCTGCTGCGCGCGCTCGTGCAGGACGGTCCATCCCCACGCCTGTGGGGAACGCCTCAGCCGAGCGGGCGGGACCCATATCGGCGGCGGTCCATCCCCACGCCTGTGGGGAACGCGGATGGAGGCGGAAGCGTGAGCTGGATTGATGCGGTCCATCCCCACGCCTGTGGGGAACGCCACCTGCACGGCCTGGACCTGGAAGAGCTGCACGGTCCATCCCCACGCCTGTGGGGAACGCCGTCGCTTCGTCCTCGTCGCCTCTCCCCCTCCCGGTCCATCCCCACGCCTGTGGGGAACGCAATCTGAACGGAGGCCAGCGAGTCCTAAAAGCCGGTCCATCCCCACGCCTGTGGGGAACGCTGGCGGAGCGGGCGGAGCGTCGTCGTCCAGCTCGGTCCATCCCCACGCCTGTGGGGAACGCACTTCAGAACTACGCTCTTTTCCTAGCGTCAATCCGCCGTAAGGCGCAGGCCCATAGGCGGATACACATTACAATTTGTCATCATCCTCGGGAGGGTCGTATTCCCCCTGCAACTCTATATGACGGGCGTTGCGAATGGCGACGAGTTGGAAGCCGTCAAGGCTCACCAATGTGCGGTGCGGGTCGCCGTACATCCGTACGGCGAAGCCCTGCTCGTTGTTCGCACGGTAAATCTGGGTACAGCGGCCGGTGCGCGCGTTCTGCACGGCCTTATCCCACAATAGATCGCGTACCAAGGCGGTCGCGTTGCCGACATACACGCCGGGCTGCACCTCCATCAGCCAGCGGCTCAGCTCACCCCGCAGCGACGGTGGCACAGCCTCCAACGTCATAACAATCACGCGTGGTTCACGCCGCCTTGCACGTCGCCCAAAGGGTCCCACAGGTCGCCGGGGGCCGTCGGATCAGGGTCCATATCGTCGCCACCAAGTAGGAGGTGGAGGTCGGCTGCCATGCGTTCCAGCAGCCGCAGGTTGGTCATGTGGTCGCGCAGACCGGTACGCACGCGGCGCTCCAGGTCGTCGCCAGGCGTGGCCGCTTCGCGGAAGGCAGTAGGTAGCACCACCTCAATTTTGTAGAGGTCGGCCACATCGTACACAAAGGACAGCATTTTGCCGGTATGCACAAACCCCAGCGCTGGACTATAGCCAGTCGCCAGGATCGCTGCGTGCGCCAGCCCGTACACGCAGGCGTTGCCCGCACTCAGGGCCTTGTTAATGGGCGTGGCGCGCTCCCAGTCGGTCTGCTTGTACTGGCGTTGTTCCCACCTGACGCCGTAGGCCCTGCTGTAGCGGGCATAAGCGTCACGTACCCGCGCCCCCTCATGGCCGCGAATCTGCTGGAGGGTCAGGCCATCGGGGAGGCCGCCGGGAAAGCGCATGGCGTACATCTGCCGCACGACGCGCAGCCGGGTATCGGGGTTGGCCCACAGCCGGGCCTGCCGTTGCAGACGCAGGGCGCTGCGGCTCTCGCCCAGGCCGCTGGCGTACAAGCGTACGCCGCCCTCACCCACCCACAGCACCGAGCAGCCCGTGTCTGAGAGTGCCTTGACGGCCTCGTGACTGACCGAGCAGCCCGGCCCCAGCAGCAATACACCCAGACTGGCAACTGGCAACGTGATCATGCCCTCGGGATGATAGGCCCGCACACCTCGGCCATCTTGTTCCAGCCGCGTATGTTCGAGGTACAGATACGAAGTCCCGTCCCTGAATTTAGGTAACTCGCGCAGGTTCTGGCGGTGCCAGATGATGCCGTTTCCAGCGCCATTCCCCGTCATGGCGCGAGACTCAGCAGGCCGCAGCCCAGACTCTTGGCGTGACCTAGGCCACCACGCACGGCTCCTGCCAGCGCCACCGGGTTGAGCACTTGCAAAGCGCCCTCAAAGGCCACGGTATACAGCGTGATGGTCGTGCGGCCCTTGCGCGTCCGTACCCGCCCCGTCCCAGTAATGTCGGCCCCCAACACCTCAAAACCGTGACGGTCGCCCTGGCGATCCAGCCAAGCCAACTGTTCATCGGGATGGTGCAGGCCGTGGCGGGCCGTGTGGCCGCGCTCGTCGACACGCCGTACCGTCACGTTGGCATGCAACCGGAAGTGCAGCACGCGCCCCGGCGTCAGGGCGTGGCGCAGATCCAGCGTCCGCACCTCCCAGCCGCTCAGGTACCCGGGGTCGCGGGCATTCAGCGCGCCCCAGTCGGGTGGGGTCACGCTCTGGACAAGGAGGGCAGGTACGGCCTCACCCGTCTCGGGGTCAGCGGCCACCTCGCGCCGCCACAGCAGCCGTTCGCCATCCGGAAGTAATGTGTCCGGCTGTCCCGCGCCTGGAAAGGCCCAGCGTAGCGTCTGGTGCAGGGCGTAGGGGCTGCCCAGGTCGCGCGCCGTATGTTGGTGCTGTGCACTAGGAAAGAGGCGCGACAAGTGCAGAGGAATTGCCTGAACGGTCATGTCGTCACCTTCTGGAATGGATACGGCTGGGGCGAGTGCAGAGCGGGTAGCATTTCGGTCCACCCCACCACGTCGCGAAGGGTGTAGCGGCGCTGCGCGAAGGGGGCCGCTGGGTCGTCGCGGCGCTCGCCGGGCGTGACATGCCGCAATGGCCCCGGCCCCTCGCGGCGATCCACCATAAAGCGGTAAGGGCCATCGCTATCGCCCGTACGGCGCAGGGTGGGCGCGTCCCGCAGGGTGTCCAGCAATGGGCTGGTACGCAGGGCCTCAGGCCACCACAGCGGCACACTGGGTACGAAGGCCTTGCGGCCCAGGCTCAGGGGCCAGTAGGGATTGCGCAGAGCCGCGTGCAAATCGGCCAGCAGCTCCGGGTCACCCGATAGGGCCGCCCAGAAGGCTGCGTCCGATAGATAGGCCCGCCGCGTCAAGCTGGTTTCGGCCTTACGGCTGCCTGGGTAGAGCTGCGCGGTGTGGTAATCGTGCAGGGGTAGCCCCGGCCGGTCCACCCGCACTCCGAAGGCCAGAGCTGCGAGATGCGTGACTGGTTCAGCGCGGTCGATGCCCAGAGCCGCCGCCGCCAGCCCCAGCACACCACTCTTGGTTGGCTCGGCCTCGGTGTCGCGGTCGTCGAAGCGGCTGCGCGTGCCCCACGACTGCATAGAGCCAGCCAGGGGAATCAGGAGGGTCTTCACCCCCGCGCCGCCTTCAGGGTGGCAAAGATGGTACGGGCATCGGCCACCGTCGCCTCAATGAGGGCCTGCACGCTAGGCTGCGCGTCTCCCAGCGGCCCAAAAGTCTGCTCGTCCACCGCGTTGACATACCGTCCCCGGCCCTCGTCTCCAAAAATCCGGTCCTGCCGCAGCTTCTCGGCAGCCAGCCCCTGCATGCTGGGGTTCAGGAAGCCCTCGGTGCTGGCCTTCACGGCCTTCTCGAAGGCGTTGGCAAGGTTACGCGGGCTGGCGTTCTCGCGCACGACTTGTACCATCAGCCCCGGTGCATTGTGGGCGGCAAAGGTGTTCTGCTTGCCGGACGGCGCGGCGTAGATGCTGGCCTCCAAGAAGGCGCGTAGGCCGCGCTCGGCCAGTTCAGCGTCGCCGCCCAGATTGTCCAGCAGCTTCTGGAGATCCACACAGGCGTAGCGGTAGTACGTCGCGCTGCCGAACTCGACCGTGCCCAGCATGTCGGCCCCCGCCGTGTCAGACGGCTTAAGATCATCCACCGCCGTATAGAAGTCGAACTCGCGGCCCCGCATAGCATGCGTGCCCAGGGCGTGAGCTACCTGCGCCGCCGCGTCAGCGTTCTTTTCGGGGAGATCAGCCAGCATTCGCCCGAAGAGGGCCACGTCCACAGCGCGCGAGCCGTTCAGGGCTTTATCCAACTCTTTGGCGAGGTCGCCGGGTAGAGCCGTCTTCTTGCTCTTGGCCTTCTTACTACCCATCTCGGCCGGACCCTCACTCAACACGTCCCAGTGGGTATCGATCAGGGCAGCCACCCGGTTCAGCTCGTCGCGGCCCAGGAACAGCAGGTACTGGCTCTTACCCTCCTTGACGGGTAAGCCCAAGCCACCCAGCGCCGTCTCGGCGGCAGCCAGGGCGGCGGTCTCATCACGCTGGTGGTTCCTGTGCAGAATGCGAGCGATTTCTTCGTGTGCCCGTTTGGTCCGCTCGCCCATTTCGTCGGGCGTGAGGGTCCCCCGCGCCTTGAAGTCCATCCGCATGGCCCGCTTGAAGCTCTGCGAGCTGACGCGCGCCCGCCGTGTACCGCCGAAATAGGCGTCCTTGGGGCTGCCGGTATCGTCGCGGTTGAGGTTGCTAGGCGCGAAGTTCTGGAGATAGTGCAATTCTAGAAGGGCTTTCACAGCGTATCGTCTCCTTCGTCCTCGTCGGGGAGGGTGGGGTCGGGGCGCGGGGGCAAGTTGGGGGCCGGGGTCTCGCTCTGGGCAGACGTTTCGGCAGGGTCGGTGTCCGGCAGACGCTCGGCGCGGCGGTAGAAGTCACGTGCCCAGCGGCGGCGCACCTCGTCTCCGTACTCGTCGTGGTCCCATAGGTTCACGTCACGCAGCAGTTGCACCCAGTCGGGGGTGTGGTCGCCTGCATGCAGCAGGGTCACGGCCTGGCGCAGCGCGTAGGGTAGAGCATCGGTGTCGGCGTCCAGCAGGGCTAGAAAGCGTTTTTCGGTGCTGGGGCGCTGGTCCTGCGCCAGATACAGCCCGCCAAAGGTCTGCCCGAACGACTCGCGCCGCTCCGGGGCCGGGGCTTCGGTTTCCGTGGTGTCGTCCGGGCGCTCAACCAGGGCGTACAGCCCAGCAACAAGCGCCAGCGCCTGCCACTGCCCTGCTCCCGGTGTGCCCAGACCCGAGCGGAGGAACACGCCTGCCAGCCAGGGCACGCTCTGGCCGGGGCGGTCGTCACCCAGCGAGCGCCGGAGCTGGGCCAGTTGTCCCCGGTCCAGCCGCGACAGGTGGCGTACCAGCCTCTCGTGGGGTGTGGCTTCGGGTGCGGTCTGGGTCATGGGGTGGCCTCCTGGGTGGGGCTGGAATCTGGGGTCGGGGGCGGGGCCGTGCCGGCATGCAGAGCCTTCAGGGCGTACTCCAGGGTGGCCTGCGGGCTGAGCTGGAGCTTGCCCTGCACGCGGCGCGGGCGGTACGCGTAGCCGTGGACCGCGCCGCCTGCTCCGACCCCCTGAAGGTTGAGGCCCCAGGCCCGCCTCGCTTCGCGCGTCACGGCCCCGCGCCAGTCGGTCAGGGCCGTGTCCGGGGTGTCCAGATCGGCCAGCAGCACGCGGAAGGGGTGTTCCAGCGCTGCCCAGTACGCCCCCAAGCCGGGCAGGGTCTGCACGAGGTCGGCCAGATCGTCCTTGTGAGGTTCACGTTCTCCGCCGCGCGACAGGACTTCGGCCGCGAGCTTGCGGGTCGCACCACGCAGGCCGTCGGCTACGGCTTTTGCACCGCTCAGGGCGTTGTGGATGTGGTCCGCGAATCCGGCTTCATCGGTCACGAAGGCTTCGGGCAGCGTGTAGGTTTCCTGCCGGTACGCGAAGGCCTTGCCCTGGTCGCTGAGCAACCCGGTCACACTCAGGCCTAGGGTCTGGGACCGCCCCGCCTCGCGCAGCAGCTCACGGGCCCCGGTCAGGATGGCAGGGGGGCGCCCGGTGCGCTCGCTGAAAGTCGCGGTCTGTCCTCCGCCCTTTCCCCGGATCTTCGTGGCATATTCGACGTGTGGGTCGGGCAGCAGAGCGCTCAGGTCGCGCCACAGCAGTTGCTCGCGCCGTAGCTTGAGAGGAAAATACTCCGGCTTCTTAGGGTCGGCGGGCGGGCGCAGCGTGACCATCGGATCGATGGCTGCGCCCTCGCCCTCGGGTGCCCCCACGAACGGCACCCCCGCCGCAAAGCCGATGGCTGTGACCCGGACCACTCCGGCATCGTCCACCTCCGGCACCAGCCGCACACTGCGAGCCGGCCAAGTGTAGCGGTCGGCCCAGCCTAGCGGGGTTTCGGTGGCCTCGTCCTCGTACAGTTCGCGCATGAACTGCACTGTCAGCGGTTCGCGCTCCCACACGGCACGGTCGCGGCCCTGCGCTGCGTAGACTGGCAGGTTCAGGCACAGCGTCTCGTGCAGGTCGCGGCCCTGCGCGGCACTCAGAGCGAAGGTGGCGACGGGCGCGGCCTTCGCTGCTGTCGTAAAGCGTTTGATCAGCCCACCCAGCAGGAAGGTCTGCCCCTCGACCAGTCGCCGCGCCGCCTCGGCAGGAGTCAGGGCGTCGGTGCGCTCGCCGCCAGGCCGGGCCGCCACGTTGAACAGCGGCGAAGTGTTGGCGCTGCCCACCTCGGTGCCTAGGCGCGTCCAGTGGCTGCGGTATTTGCCCCCTTCCAGGTCCGGGGTCAGATCACGCACCTGCCAGAAGGGACGCTCGGGGTGGAACAAATCAAAGCCCTCTTCCCACTCCGCGAAATACGCCTCCAGCTTCTCGGCCGGAAAGCCGTTTAGGAACCATCTGGCGGTTTCCTCGGCGTTGCGGGGCCCGGCCAAGGCGCGGTGCAGCAGCGCGAGGCTCAGGCGCAGCAGCGCCACCGTGACCAGAGGCGAGGGGTCGTCGATGCAGCTCAGGTCGCGGGCGCGCAGCAGCAACTCACGCAGGCCCACCTCCCGGATGGGGCCACCGCCGACAGGCCGGACAGGAATCCAGGGTTCGTGCAGCAGATTGAACGTGGGTGGACTGTTCATACGGACCTCCGGAGTCAGGGCAAAGCGGCGGGGTGGTCGTAGCGGCTTAGGGCATCGCGTAATTCCTGGAGCCACGCCTCGCGCACGGCGGGCGGTGACAGCACTTCGGCGCGCGGTCCCCAGCTGAGCAGAAAGGGCAGTAGCTCGCGCGGGGTGCCGGTCGCATCTATGCCGGCCCGGAACTCCATCTCGACCGCGCCGTCGCGGCGGATGAGGGTGGCGTTGGGAAAGCCGCCTTCCAGCACGCGGTACGCGGCCTCGGGGGCAAAACGCACGGTGACAGTCACGGTCGCCCCGCCGCCAATAACGCCCCAGGCGTCACTGAGAAAGGCGCGCGGATCGAAGTCGGGGTCCGGTTCATAGCGGTCAGGATGCAGGGCGAGGTTGTGCATCCGCGAAAGCTTGAAGGTCCGCACCTGTCCCCGTCGCCGCCTTTCGAGCCCGATCACGTAGGGCGCGAGGTTGGTCCGGCTGATCTCGATGAAGTAGACGCATAATTCGTTGCCAGTCTCGGTATCGCCATTGGGCCGGCGGTAGTCGAAACTCAGGACGCGACTGTCTATCCAGGCAGAGGCCACCCATTCCATGTGGCGCTCGGTGAAGGGCGTCGCACCGGTGTCATTCACGCTGGCGTTCAGGGTGTAGCGGATGTGCTCGGGCAACATCATGGAAATGCGCTGGAGGGCCTCGCGGTAGTGGCTGTTCAGTGCGGGGGCGTGGTGGTGCGCCAGCCGGAGGGCCGCATATGCCGCCAGCGCCTCAACTGGGCGCAGCAAAGTGCCGTGCTTGGAAATCGAGTAGGTCTTGCCCCGGCGGTTCACACTATCGGGACCCATATGGCTAAGGGCGTCGATGTCCCGCTGGATACTGCGCTGGCAGACATCATATTTGCGCGCCAGTTCGGCGGTGGTCCAGGGCCGGGCCTGGAGATCGTCGCGCAGCCGCGACAACCGCTTGGCCTTATCCCAAATTTTGGTCTGCCGCAGGTTGGGGGTACGCGGCGGTGGGTCAGCGGGCACAGCGCCTGTGGGGTCGCTCATGCCACGTAGCGTGACCTATGGATGTCTCAGTGGCGTCGCATCAGGCGAGACCCATGCCATATCGCGCAGCAAATCTCAGTCCCGCTGAAGCAACTCCTGCTCACGCTCTAAGACCCAGGGCAAGTGGACTCCACGCATGAACATCTCGACGCTGCAGCTCCCTCTCCCAAGGTCGCTGGTCCAGCGTGCCGAGCGGTCGAGGAGATAGGTGCCCATGTCGTAGCGCACGCTGCCTGGCCATCCGAGCGCTGTCCGCAGGTTACGAACTACCCGAGATACGCGCTGCCCAGCCAGGCGCTTGGTGCGGGGCGTGCGGTCGTCAAGCACAGCCATCAAGCTCTCAGTCCTAAGGTCACCATCGAGAACCAAGGCAGCCAGCAGGGTCACCTCCAGATCACTCAGGCGTACGCGCCGGCTGTTCACAGTGACCTCCGGTACGCCGAGCAGTCGCAAATGCACATGTGGCTGCTCGGGCCTGGGAAGGCGGTGGGGCCGCTGCTCGGGGGACAGCAATGCGAATAGCGCTGCGAAGGCATGTGCTTCCTCGCGCACCCACAAAGCTTCGGGATTCAGGGAGACCAGAAGGCGCGCCGCTTCATCGGGCTGGCCCTCACGGCGGGCGAGTTCGGCGCGGACGATCAAAGCGCGTTCGGCATCTTCTCGGTCGGGGGTATCGGCGCGTTCCAGATAGCCGCGCACAGCAGCCGGATCGAGTAGGGTGCTGTCCAGCAGCGCAGCAGCGAGGTCCACATTCACCCACGAACGCCCGTGGGCGAGGTCGGCGTCAGTGGTTTGGGCCGCCTGTTGCAGGGTGTCGAGCGCCCGCATGGACTGACCCGACAAGCGCTGCGTATAGCCTAGCCCGCGTCGGGCGTGCCGAAGATCGTCCTGATCGCCGCTGGTCTGTGCGGCGTTGGCCGCCTGGATATATAGCGCTTCGGCCCGCGCCCACTCGCCCAGGGCGCGCCGGGCGGTCGCCTGCCCGGCCAAAGCGCGGCTACGAAACGCGGTACGCAGCCGCGCCACGTCTTCAAAATAGCCCTCTGCCTCCTCCATCCGGCCGGTACGCAGGCAGATCATGGCCATGTTGTTCAGTGCCCAGGCACGGTAGAAGGTCTGGGTCGGCAGCAGCGCCAGCGCCTGCGAGAAGGCCAGCATCGCCTCCACCTCATGCCCCTGGCCGCTGTACAGGCTGCCCAAATCGATGAGCAGCAAGCCCCTGCTCCAGCCCTCGGTCAGCTTCAGGGCCTCAGCGAAGGACGCGTGCCAGTCGCCTGTCGGATCCAGGCGGTTTAGGGCAAGCCCACGCATACGCCATGCGAGCGCCTGCTCGCGGGGACGCAGATCACCGGGTGAGCGCAGGGCTACGTCGGCCGCCGCCAGCGCCGCCGCATATTCCTCGCGCTGGGTTAGGCCCCAGGCTAGGGGGGGGTACAACCAGGGTGCATCCTTTCCAATAGCAATCTTCTGCCGTACCAGCGCAATGACCTCGTCGGGCTGACCCGTGTTCGTCAGCAGGCGCAGGTGCAGCCGTACGAATGTCGGGTCGCTGTGCTCGCGGTCGGGGAGCCGCAGCAGCAGGGCCAGCAGCTCTTTGGGGGGATGGCCCTCGTTCAGGGCGCGCTCGGCAGTCGTGAGCAACTCGGCGGCGCGGCCCAGGTCCAGCAGCGCCTCCAGCGAGGCCCGCCAGTCCTCCGGGCTGATCCGGACGCCCCGGCGAGGGGCCTGCGGGGCGGAAGAACGGGCGCGGCGCACGGTCCTCAGGGTAGAGCATGGGGCACCGTGAAGCTCCCCAAGGGGTGAACAGCGCAGGCCGAAGTGTTGTCCCCATCATGCAAAAGATCCCTGCGCTGATGTTGCGCAGGGGAAGGAAGTCGATGTCAGAGAAGATATCTCCCAGGCACCACCCGTCGGGGCGGGCCGGGGTCAGCCGCCGCCAGTCCCAATTTTGGCGCCATCGTTGGCCAGGACTGCGGCAGATGCATGGGTCACATGTGGGCGCGCGGTGAGGCCCAGCAGCAGCAGCGCTCCCAGAGTGGCGCTCAGTAGACGGCGGTGGGTATTGGAGACAGCAACGGCGGGGGCGGAGTGGGTCATAAGGACTCCTGGCGCGGGACCGGCCTGGTCCGGCGCGGGACAATGGCTCCCCCTGGCCCCCAGGATTCTGGGAGCCGCACACAGATGCAGTGATGGGGGGCAGGCGGTGGGCCGAAGCAACCGGCAGACGCCACACTTCGGGGCGTCGCCGCAAGAGAGAGTCGTCCTGGACGCTCTTTTCTGCGGTGCCCTCAGCGTGCGGCGCGCCCGCGTCCAAACACGTCGCCCAGTTCACTCACCCGAAATCCGGCTCGGCTCGTCACCCCGCCGGGCGTAGGCTCGGCCCCATGACGCCCCCTACCGTCCCCCCATCTGGCCCCCAGCAGCCCAACGCTCACCAACCCAGCGCCGCTGTGCAGGTGCTGTGGGCGAAGAGTGGCCAGAAGTCGGAAGGTGAGGGCTGGCTGCCCGTGCTGCACCACCTGCTTGACGTGGGGGCCTGCGCCCAGGCCATCCTGGAGCGCGAGCCGCCCTCGACCCGCGCCCTGCTGGCTGCAGATTTCGGCACGGACACTGATACCGCCCTGCGCTGGACCTGTGCGCTGAGTGCCCTACATGATCTGGGCAAAGCCAGCCCAGCCTTTCAGCACAAGGCCGAGGGCCTGGCCCGGCAGGTCTGGCAGGTGCTGCCCTGGCAAGATCACAGCGCCGCGACCCCGCACGGCACGGTGACGCAAGTGTTGCTGCCAGGGTTACTGGCTGAGCACGGCTGGACCTCAGCAGCCTCACAGCGGGTTGCGGCGCGCATAGCTCAGGCCATCGGATGTCACCACGGGCAGCGCGACACCCGGGACCGCGTCCCCGACCGGGGCACTGGCGAAGAGTGGAAAGCCGTACAGAACGAACTCCTGACGCTGGTACTCCAGGCCTTTGGGTTACAGGACGCCCCGCCGCCCCCCATACAGAGCTGGAGTGGCGAGGCCTTCATGCGGCTAGCGGGACTGACCAGTTTTGCCGACTGGGTAGGCAGTTCCTTTGTTCTGGAGGGCGAGCCGGACCCATTGCCCTTCCGCGACCCGGCGGCCTACCTGGAGCAGAAACTCATCCAGGCCCGTGCCGAACTGGACCGCATCGGCTGGACGGTACGCCAACCCCTCGCCCCCGAACTGCGCACGCCGGACGAAACCTTCGCGTATCTGCCCAGCTTCGCGGCGCGGCCCCTCCAGACGCTACTGGCCGAGTTGCTGAATGTCCCTAGCGACCGGCCCGCCCTCGTGCTCGTTGAGGCCCCGATGGGCGAGGGCAAGACCGAGGCGGCGCTGTACGCCCACCTGCAACTTCAGCGGGCGGCGGGGCACCGGGGGCTGTACGTGGCCCTACCCACCCAGGCGACCGGCAACGCCATGTATGGGCGGCTGCGGACCTTCCTAGGCCATCAGGTCACAGCGGGGGGTGGGGAGGCAGTCACAGTTGACCTGCAACTGCTGCACGGCGGGGCAGCGATGCAGGGCACCTATCAGGCTGATTTGGAACGCACGGCGCAGGCTGCTGCCCGCCCGAATACCCAGGCGCCGGCCCGTAGCGCTGAGGAACAGCGACTCTTCCCACTCCCCAATGAGCAAAAGCTTACCGACGAGGCCGAGAGCGTACGGGCAGCCGAGTGGTTTAGCCACCGCAAACGTGCACTTCTGAGCGAATACGGCGTGGGCACAGTGGATCAGGCATTGCTAGGGGTGTTGAACGTCAACCACCAGTTCGTACGGCTATGGGGTATGGGCAATCGCGTGGTGGTGCTCGACGAGGTGCACGCCTACGACACCTACACCACTCAGCTCATCCACGCGCTGTGCCGCTGGCTACGGGCTCTAAATTCCAGCGTAGTCCTCATGAGCGCGACCCTGCCCGACCAGACGCGCCGCGATCTCCTGAACGCCTGGGGGGTCACGCCGGACGCCCCGCCGTGCTACCCACGCCTGACAGTAGCCCGCCTGGGCGACGCCGCGCCAATCTCGCGCCATATTCCTGGTCCACGCCGTAATGTAAAACTGCGCCTACGTCCGCTGGACCCGGAGGTGGCCACCCTGGCTGCGCAAGCCGTCACGCTGGCGGCCCAGGGGGGCACAGTCGCCGTGATCGTGAACACGGTACAGCGCGCCCAGCAAGTGTTCGTGGCGGTGCGCAAGTTACTGGGCGACCGGTTTCAAAGCATGTATCAGGGCAGCAGGCACCCCGAACGGATCGGCGTGCACCTGTACCACGCCCGCTACCCCGCCGACGAACGCCTGGATCGCGAGGAACGCACCCTGCGCTACCTGGGCAAGCAGCCCGCGACCTACACGAGAAAGGGAGCTGTGCACACGGAGGACATGCGCCCTGAGCGCTTCATCCTGATTGCTACGCAAGTAGCCGAGCAGAGCCTGGACTTCGACGCCGACGTAATGATCTCCGACCTCGCGCCCATCGACCTGCTGCTGCAACGCGCGGGCCGCCTGCACCGTCACGCCGCGAACGAGGGTCGGCGAGGTGCACATTGCATCCCTACCCTATATGTCGCCGGGCTGGCCGACTGGCCCAAAGCTGCGCTGGACGCCCACAAGTGGAAGTACATCTACGCCCCGGCGCTCCTATACCGCTCGTGGTACGCGCTGCAGGGCCGGGATACCGTGGCACTGCCAGACGACCTCGACCTACTGGTACAGCGCGTGTACGACCCGCTGTGCCCCGCGCTAGAGGGCCTGACGGACGATCAAGAGCGGACCCTACGCTGCGCCGACCGTGAGCTGAACAGCCTGCGCCGGACCCACATCACCACAGGTGGGCAGGCGCATATCGGCGAGCCAGACACCTTCCTGGAGCTGCCTGTGCAGCCGTCCAGGGGCGAACCGGAGGGCGAGCCGGTGCAGGATGATCCGGCTGCTACAGCCGGAGAAGAGGCGGACGAACCTCGCCTTGGCACCCGCCTAGGCGATGAGAGCCTGCGCATCGTACCCTTGCACCGCTATGACACGGTCTATCTGGATGCGAAGGGACGGGAGACGGCCCAAGTCGCGACGCTGCGACGTGACAACTGGGACTTAGCCCGAAAGATTTATGCTCGCAGCCTGCAGATCTCTAGGCATGACGTGATCGCCGCCCTAAAGGCCAATCCAACGGTACGTGGCAATGAGCACCGGGGCTGGGCAGCCCATCCCCTGCTGCGCGACGCTGAACCGCTTGAACTCGTGAACGGCGAGATCCTCCTCGGGAAGACACGCCTCCGCCTCGATCTGGAGCTGGGTCTAGTCTACGAGCGCCTAGAATGAGCTTGGGCAGGGCGCCCGCGCTGGATGACAATGTGAGCTGGATTTAGATGCACAAGGGATACTTCTAGGTCTTGTGTACAAGATTGGCCACGTATTTCTGAAGTGTGTTCCCCACAGGCGTGGGGATGGACCGGGATGACCACGGACAACTACCAGGTGATGAACGTGTTCCCCACAGGCGTGGGGATGGACCGTTGAAAGAGGCCGAGGGACTTACTAGGGACTAGTGTTCCCCACAGGCGTGGGGATGGACCGTTTCCACGCGCGCCAGGTCGGCCCGCTGTTCTGTGTTCCCCACAGGCGTGGGGATGGACCGGCTCTTGGTGGTACATGGGATGAGGCATCTAAGTGTTCCCCACAGGCGTGGGGATGGACCGTCTATGAAGAATAAAAGAAATTAGTCCCTAGTGTGTTCCCCACAGGCGTGGGGATGGACCGCATGCCCCTAGCTTCCGGGGGCGCGTGACACCGTGTTCCCCACAGGCGTGGGGATGGACCGATTGCTGCCGCCGAGGGCTTCCTGCCCACCATGTGTTCCCCACAGGCGTGGGGATGGACCGGCGTCCTTGCAGGTGTTCAACCCGGTTGAGACGTGTTCCCCACAGGCGTGGGGATGGACCGAGGGCGTCTAGCACGCCGGGTAGAGGCACCTCGTGTTCCCCACAGGCGTGGGGATGGACCGCGACGGAATGGGCGCAGGGTTTCCCCCCTCCCGTGTTCCCCACAGGCGTGGGGATGGACCGTTTTGGAATGGGTGACAGCGTTCCCGATCTCGGTGTTCCCCACAGGCGTGGGGATGGACCGGGCGGCGAGCAGCAAACCTATTTCACGAGAGGGTGTTCCCCACAGGCGTGGGGATGGACCAGGATTCCTAGTCATCCTACCGTTCCGATGTTCGGTGTTCCCCACAGGCGTGGGGATGGACCGCTAGACCATCCGCTCTGTTGGGGCCGTAAAAAGTGTTCCCCACAGGCGTGGGGATGGACCGTACAACCGGATGGTGGATTGCGGCCTGGAGGAGTGTTCCCCACAGGCGTGGGGATGGACCGTGCTTGCAGCCATTGCGACCATGACGGCAGGCGTGTTCCCCACAGGCGTGGGGATGGACCGCCGACGGTCTGGACCTTCACGGGTGCATGTGCGTGTTCCCCACAGGCGTGGGGATGGACCGAGAGATCACCCCACCCTGCGAGGTGCCCCATGGTGTTCCCCACAGGCGTGGGGATGGACCGCGCTCTTCGTTCTCGATCCGCTGGCCCTTCTCGTGTTCCCCACAGGCGTGGGGATGGACCGGTGGTGGCCTTCGTGGTGTCGTTGATGAACCAGTGTTCCCCACAGGCGTGGGGATGGACCGTACAGCTATCGCCGTGTTGACATCCTGTCGCAGTGTTCCCCACAGGCGTGGGGATGGACCGCCCCCTAGCTCCGTTTCTTAGCTCGGTTCACAGTGTTCCCCACAGGCGTGGGGATGGACCGACCCGCGAGTACGCCACTGCCCCAGTCACCCCGTGTTCCCCACAGGCGTGGGGATGGACCGGCCTCGCGCGGCTTGCCCTTCTCGACGTCCACGTGTTCCCCACAGGCGTGGGGATGGACCGTTGCACCGCTGGCAGGCCACCGTCAGGTTGCTGTGTTCCCCACAGGCGTGGGGATGGACCGATGCACCCGCAGGAGCGTGCCCGCCTACAGACGTGTTCCCCACAGGCGTGGGGATGGACCGGCGGCGCGGGCCTTGTCCTTCGCAATCCGGTTGTGTTCCCCACAGGCGTGGGGATGGACCGGCAGGGATGGCCCTGGCGGGTGGGAGCAAGGCGTGTTCCCCACAGGCGTGGGGATGGACCGACCGACGCCGGGGGCAACTACCAGGGCGAGACGTGTTCCCCACAGGCGTGGGGATGGACCGCGGGTCACGCTGCTGCGCCCGAGTGTGGCCACGTGTTCCCCACAGGCGTGGGGATGGACCGTCCTTCTGGCCGATAGCGCCCTGCCTGTAGCCGTGTTCCCCACAGGCGTGGGGATGGACCGGTGAACGACTTCAGCGCGGGCAGCAGGTCATCGTGTTCCCCACAGGCGTGGGGATGGACCGCAGAGCCGCGCGACGTTCGGCGTGGCGATCCCGTGTTCCCCACAGGCGTGGGGATGGACCGGTGCCTGAGCAGGCGGTCCCCTCTGTGGCCCTGTGTTCCCCACAGGCGTGGGGATGGACCGTCCGCGAGCTGGTCGAGCAGCCCCGACCGGCCGTGTTCCCCACAGGCGTGGGGATGGACCGTCGTACTGCACGCCCCCTGTGTCCACCGCGTAGTGTTCCCCACGGGCGTGGGGATGGACCGGACCCGGCGGCCTTCTCGGTGTTCAGCGAGGGGTGTTCCCCACAGGCGTGGGGATGGACCGAGCGCCCCAGTGACCAGCACCTACGCCCCGGGTGTTCCCCACAGGCGTGGGGATGGACCGAAACGCCGCGTCGCGCGCATCCCGCACAGCCCGTGTTCCCCACAGGCGTGGGGATGGACCGTGGCTCGCCAGCCTGACCCCGACGGAGATCGGGTGTTCCCCACAGGCGTGGGGATGGACCGGCCAACAGCGCCGCGCTCGCGCTGGCCCGCAAGTGTTCCCCACAGGCGTGGGGATGGACCGCGGGCTGGTTCGTATGAATTGTTGTGCGCCTGGTGTTCCCCACAGGCGTGGGGATGGACCGATGGATTGCGGGGAAGGGGTGGGCACAGAGGTGTGTTCCCCACAGGCGTGGGGATGGACCGCCGTTATCTACCGACTCGCCCAGAAACACGCGGTGTTCCCCACAGGCGTGGGGATGGACCGCAGGGGTCGTCTACGAAACGGCCCGTCGCGCCGTGTTCCCCACAGGCGTGGGGATGGACCGTACGGCATAGACGCGATGGTCATTCTCCAGCAGTGTTCCCCACAGGCGTGGGGATGGACCGGCGCTCATGGCCGCGCCCGATGAGGTCACGCTGTGTTCCCCACAGGCGTGGGGATGGACCGCAATTTGGAGCCGCCCGCCTAGAGTCGGCCCGGTGTTCCCCACAGGCGTGGGGATGGACCGGCCAGGGACCCGATCATGTGATCGGCCAGGGTGTGTTCCCCACAGGCGTGGGGATGGACCGGCCACTGAGGCTGACCTGAGCGCCGCTCAGGTGTGTTCCCCACAGGCGTGGGGATGGACCGCTGTGTGGGGTCATTCCACATCTCGATCATCTGTGTTCCCCACAGGCGTGGGGATGGACCGTTGCGGACGGCTTGCACCAACAGCTCCTGAGCGTGTTCCCCACAGGCGTGGGGATGGACCGTCCGGCCGGGAGGGTCAGCGCAGGTCGGCCGCGTGTTCCCCACAGGCGTGGGGATGGACCGCGGCAGCCCTGCGGCAACTCTGGCGGCACGTCGTGTTCCCCACAGGCGTGGGGATGGACCGGTCATGCCGCCCGCGCTCAGGGTGGCGATCCCGTGTTCCCCACAGGCGTGGGGATGGACCGGAGCCGCCACCATGACCGACACCACCACGACCGTGTTCCCCACAGGCGTGGGGATGGACCGCCTGCCGCCTGGGAGCTGCACCGCACCCTGGGGTGTTCCCCACAGGCGTGGGGATGGACCGTCCACCTCAAGAGTCAGGCGGTGGGCGTGGCTGTGTTCCCCACAGGCGTGGGGATGGACCGTCCGACCCTGGCGTGGTACGCCGCCGGATTGAGTGTTCCCCACAGGCGTGGGGATGGACCGTGCCCCCAGGCCGCACACAGCGTGCCGTGGTAGTGTTCCCCACAGGCGTGGGGATGGACCGTACGCCAGGGCGGCGTAGGCCTTGCTCTGCCAGTGTTCCCCACAGGCGTGGGGATGGACCGCCGGGCGAGATCGTCTACATTCCCGGCGTCGGGTGTTCCCCACAGGCGTGGGGATGGACCGATGTCCGACCAGCGGCCATGCTCCACCTCGGGGTGTTCCCCACAGGCGTGGGGATGGACCGGCCGCCAGTTGCCGGGATTGATTCGTGACCTTGTGTTCCCCACAGGCGTGGGGATGGACCGGAGACTCCCGACCATGTTCAAGATTCAGTACGGTGTTCCCCACAGGCGTGGGGATGGACCGTTGTCCCGCCAGTTCACTGTCGCCACCCCGGCGTGTTCCCCACAGGCGTGGGGATGGACCGGACTGGAGCGGCACGGGGGCAACCGTGACGTAGTGTTCCCCACAGGCGTGGGGATGGACCGATGATGTTGCGAAGGTTCTTAGTCATATGACGGTGTTCCCCACAGGCGTGGGGATGGACCGACGGCACAATCATAGGTCAACGCTTCAAAAAAGTGTTCCCCACAGGCGTGGGGATGGACCGCTCCACGGGTGCGGGATTGTTGCGGGTAATGCGTGTTCCCCACAGGCGTGGGGATGGACCGCCTTCGCTGACCGGCGACATCGTGAGCCACTAGTGTTCCCCACAGGCGTGGGGATGGACCGTACCGGCGCGGCGCAGGCATGGGGTGTAGCAGGTGTTCCCCACAGGCGTGGGGATGGACCGGCGATGGCGAGCAGCACCATGCGCTGGTAGATGTGTTCCCCACAGGCGTGGGGATGGACCGCGAGCTGGCCTACCGCGCCCCCAGCAGCCCGCGTGTTCCCCACAGGCGTGGGGATGGACCGGCCAGGGTGCGGTGGGCGGCCTGCGTGGCCGGGTGTTCCCCACAGGCGTGGGGATGGACCGATTTTGACTGGGCTGCCCCAGACGCCTCAGAGGTGTTCCCCACAGGCGTGGGGATGGACCGGTATTCGTGAACGGTCAGGACTGGAGTCATTGGTGTTCCCCACAGGCGTGGGGATGGACCGGGGGGCGGGAGGGCGTGATTATTGGGTATGGCGTGTTCCCCACAGGCGTGGGGATGGACCGTTACCGCCTATTGCACCGACCCGGCCGAGTGGGTGTTCCCCACAGGCGTGGGGATGGACCGGTTAATAGAACATTTAGCGTTGCCCGGCGTTTGTGTTCCCCACAGGCGTGGGGATGGACCGTCGATGCTGTCCGCGACTTCGCGCTCCCAGATGTGTTCCCCACAGGCGTGGGGATGGACCGATCAAGATGCTGCCGACCTTCGTCGGGGCACTGTGTTCCCCACAGGCGTGGGGATGGACCGGCCCAACCTACAGGACTGTCAGAAATGACAGGGTGTTCCCCACAGGCGTGGGGATGGACCGTGGGCGCAAGCAAACGCGCCCCAGCAGTGAGCGTGTTCCCCACAGGCGTGGGGATGGACCGCTCATTGGGCGCGCTCTCGGTAGGGTGGCACCGTGTTCCCCACAGGCGTGGGGATGGACCGCAACGCAGCTTCCGAACGTTTAGGCCCCCGCTGTGTTCCCCACAGGCGTGGGGATGGACCGAGTACCGCACCACCACGATGTGCCACGGTTCTGTGTTCCCCACAGGCGTGGGGATGGACCGCCCGGCTAAAACCCCAGCACCCCCGCTTGTGTTCCCTACAGGCGTGGGGATGGACCGGGCACCGGCTGGGTCTGGGACATGACCCGTACGTGTTCCCCACAGGCGTGGGGACGGACCGCCGAACTCGTCGTTGCTGCCGTGCTGTCCACCGTGTTCCCCACAGGCGTGGGGATGGACCGCCCGGCACGGTGGACCTGCTGCGCCCCTGGGGGTGTTCCCTACAGGCGTGGGGATGGACCGCTCAGGCCAAAGCCGCCCATCACTCGGCCTTGGTGTTCCCCACAGGCGTGGGGATGGACCGGCCTGCCCCTTGCCTGACCGCCGCGCGTACCAGTGTTCCCCACAGGCGTAGGGATGGACTGGGCAACACGGCAGACGCGGCCAATGGCGGCGAGTGTTCCCTACAGGCGTGGGGATGGATCGAGCCGGCAGGTGGCCCTGAGCCTGGGCCTGGCGTGTTCCCCACAGGGGTGGGGACGAACCGGCAACAGAAGTCCAAGATGTGGTGCTGTACCAATGTTCCTCACGGGTGTATGAATGGACCGTTGCAAATACCTCTGAAACGGTTGTGAGCCCAGTTCTCCCCTGCAATCGTGGGGAGCCTGATATTCAAACTACTTTGACCGCTTCTGTATCGCCTTTTAGGTCTACCTGCTGGTCTATCATAGGAGGGGTATACCCCTCTCCCCTGTCCTGATCTCGGCCACTCCGACCCAAGATCGTACCGGTACGACCCTATCTCCATATATTCCAACACGCCAGTTCGTACCGGTACGATCTCAAGTATCGTACCGGCATGATCACGCTCACAGTGTTCAACCACGCGGGTGGCGCAGGCAAGACCAGCCTCGCCCGCGACGTCGGCTATGAGCTCGCCCACGGTGGCCAGCGTGTGTTGCTGATCGACCTCGATCCCCAGGCCAACCTTACGGGCTGGTTGGGTGTGGGCGGGATCGAGATCGACCAGACCATCTATCCAGTCGCGGTCGACGGCGCGCCCTTGCCTGCGCCAGTACAGGTCCACGGCCTATCCCTCATTCCGGCCCACGTCGATCTCGCCTCGGCCGAGGCGCAGATGCTTGGGCAGGTCGGCTCCATCCTGTTCCTGAAGCAGGCGCTCACCGCCGTAGCCGACCAGTACGACGTGGTCCTGATCGACAGTCCACCCAGCCTTGGGCAACTCGCCACGCTGGGTGCCCTGGCCGCCGACCGCCTGATCGTGCCGATGCCTACCCGCCAAAAAGGCCTAGATGCCCTACCCGGCCTGAACCGTGCGATGGGGATGTACCATCGGCTACGGCCTGAGCTGAGGGTGGCCCTCTACGTGCCTACCATGCACGACGCCCGGCGCCTACACGACCGTGAGGTTCTGGAACAGCTGCGTGGCTACCTCAACCCAATGTCCGAGCCGGTCCCCCAGCGGGAGGCAGTGTGGCTGGACAGCACTACAGCCGGGCAGCCTGTAGGGGTCTACGCCCCACGCAGCCCAGTGCACGCCGACGTGATCCGACTGACCAGCGCGATCGCCCAGGCGGCCGGCCTACGTTACGAGGGACCCGCATGACCCGTAAGCGTCCCACCAACCCACGCGGCGACATCGACGCCCTTCTCGGCGCCTCCGCCCAGCTGGCCCGCGCTCCCCAGACCACTCAGACCCTCGCTGTGACAGCGCTGCGTCCCGGCGCCCATCAGCCCCGCCGACTGTTCGACGAGGTGGGTCTCGCCGACCTGGCCCGCAGCATCGCCGAGCAGGGGATACTCCAGCCCCTCCTGGTCCGTCCAGTGGGGGAGGGGCACGAGATCGTGGCTGGGGAGCGCCGCTGGCGGGCCGCGCAGCTCGCCGGCTTGCACGAGGTGCCTGTGATCATCCGTGACCTGACCGACCGTGAGGCGCAGGCCGCTGCCCTGGTGGAGAACCTTCAGCGCGAGAACCTGAACATCATCGACGAGGTGGACGGCAAGCTCGACCTGATCGGCCTGGCTCTGGGCCTGTCACGCGAAGACGCCCGCGCCCGCCTGATCCAGTTGCTCAAGGAAGAACCGGGGACCGACCACGCGGCGCTCGACACCCTGTTCGGACCGCTCCGGGAAACCTGGGCCTCGTTTGCCAAGAATAAGGTCCGCATCCTGAACTGGCCCCCGGCCGTGGTTGAGGCGATGCGTCAGGGACTGCCCTATACCCACGCAGCTGTGATCGTCTCAGCGCCAGAGGAGCAGCATGCCCGCCTGATCGCACTGGCCGCCGAGGGCAAATCGCGCTCGGAACTGCGCGAGGAGGTCGAGCGACTCAAGGTGGCCATGCCTAAAGGGAAGGTACCGATGCACCGCGCTCTACAGGTGGGCAAGAGCCTGGGCAGCCGCCGTCTTTTGGCGCGACTCGACCCAGCCGACCTTAAGGCCCTCGACCGCTGGCTGGACAAGATGCCGCCTGGTGTCCGCGCCATTCTCGAAAGCGAAAGCGCCGAGTGAAACCGCCGCCTTCCGGGGCGGTCTTCCTTGTCACCTGCCGTTCCCATAACCGATGAGCCTACCCACCTCCAGCCCTACGAGTCGCAAGAGGCGACTAAGGTCGGAGGTCCATAGGGACCTGAGTCCACCGGTGCAGCAGCTTCTTTGGTCGATACCGCTAAAGAAGCCAACTTCATACAGTGGCAGCACACCAAGGAGGTCTCTATGAAACGCAACATCATGCTGTCCATGACAGTTCTCGCTGCGCTGCTGACCCTTACGCCTGCCTTCGCCCGCGAGCAGTCATCTGATCGCCAGGGTACACGCCACCGCGCCACGGTCACCCGAGCGTCGGCAGCGCACGCAGGAGAAGTTCGCGGAAACCGGCATCAGGAACCTGGAGATGATCAGGGCAGACGTGCTGAGTCTGGTGATGACCATGGGCACCGTGGTGGTGGACGCCGCTAACCAGCCCTACGGTTGAAGACGGCTCACGTGTTCGCTGAGAAAAGCGGATGAGCGCATGCCATGGAGGTTTCAGATGCACCGACAGGTGAAGAACGGGCTGACAGGATTCATGCTATTGACTGGAAGTGTAATCGCGGGGACATGGAGCGCGTCTGCGGCCGCTCAAAGTGGCACGACTCCTCAAGTGCAGACAGTCCAGGTCAAATTGAAAGAGTGGAGTTTGGGGATGCAGACAGCGACGATCAAAGCCGCCACTGCGAGGTTCGAAGTCGAGAATGACGGTCAGTATCCCCACGCCTTCAAGCTCGAGGGGAAACTGGGGAACCAGAGCTTCGAGCTCGCGACACCGGTGCTGCGGGCCGGAGAGAAAAGTGTCCTGATCGTCAAGCTTCCACCCGGAACATATGAAGCGGATTGTCCTGTGGGAGACCATGAGATGCGGGGAATGAAAAACACCGTGACCTTCCAAAAACCATAGAATACTCAAAAAGGAGTGGTCTATGAGGCTCGTGATTTCAGTCGCCGCGATAATTGCGGCGACTGAAATCACGAGTCTGTTGGAAAGTGTCTAAAGAATTAAGGTAGGTCTACATTTAGCAAAATGACAGCGTAGTGTTGGTACTCAGAGCATCTGTATTGTTCCCCTCCTCAGTATTCACAATCGTTCCAGCCAAGCATGTCCAGGCTGGGTACGGGACAGCGTCTCCTTCAGCCACTGTCTCGCCTCTGCGCCCAGGCTCAGCCGTACCCGTTCGAAATCTGCCTGATCCTTCCCCCGTATCTCACGGTCTGCCACTCCTGCCTTGAACAGCAGTACCACCTCGGGCGCCAGATACGGCCAGCCCTGGCGACTCCACAGGCGGGCCCGACTCAGGGGCAGGGTGACCTGGGGATCACGCCGGTAGCGCCAGGTTTCTCCGCTCAGGTCGCTCAGCAGCAGATCCAGCAACAACACGCCCTGAAGTTCAGTGTGACGGGCATGGATCTGGTGATGTGGGGGCTGCAGGTGCCCCGTGTAGGCCTGATAGCGCCCGTCTACAGGCACATCCAAGCGCCACCCCTTCAGCAGGGGGATGATTTCCCCCTGAGCTGACCAGTCCAGGAGGACATCGAGATCATCGTGCGGCCGTGCCACCCGGTCCAGATGCAGGTCAAGCGCCATCCCCGCCGCGAACATCCAGGGCGTGGTCAAGGCCGAGAAGGTGGCCGCCACGTCCTCAAATGGCTGCAGGCCAATAGTCCGTTCGTAGTGACGGAGCGCGGCAGGCAGGAGCGTTTCATCTGCGTAGATGCGCCCACCACGTTCGAAAACCTGACGGTAGGCCGGCGCGGCCGCAGGGTCCTCCCAGAGCCACGTCGAGAGCGCCGCCTGATCGGCGCGCCATCCACTCCCATGAATGCAGATGACCAGGCGCCAGCCTTCGGGATGCTGCCAGGTCAGAGGATCGAGAGGAATGTAGCCCAGATGAACCAGCCGCTGCTGCTGCAGGGCTGTAGGCGTTTCGGGGAGAAGCTCGAGATGCAGTTCAGGAACATCCAAGTCGGCGAGAGCGGGCAGCAGGCCCGGCCCTCCTGGAGCTAGGTGGAAGACACCTTCTGGACCAGAGCGGTCAAGGAAGTCTCCAAGCGCGAGACGGAGAGCCTGAGACGCCTGATTTAGATCTGGCATCTCTAGAGCAAATCACAGGTGCGCAGTGACTCACATGGGCTATTCGGCGCATAGAGTCGTCCAGCAGGCACGGCTGGTAGGTCTGCCCTGCTTCGACAATGCCGTCGGCAGACAATGCAGGTCCTCTCCCGTCGTATATACTTATCCGTATCTACGGAGGGAGTATGGTCACTGTCAAGGTCTTCCAGAGTGGCAATTCACAAGCGGTCCGGCTTCCCAGGGAACTGCGGTTGGAGGTCAGCGAATTACAGGTCACCCGCCGGGGGGACGTTCTGATCCTGCGTCCCGTCGCTCTGGGGACGAGTCTCGTGGGCGCCTTCGACGCGCTGGCTCAGGTCGGGGACGACTTCCTGCCCGAGGGGCGCCAGCAGGGCAGCGAGCAGGAGCGTGAAGCGTTCTGAGCCTACGCTATCTCCTCGACACGAACATCTGCATCTTCATCATCAAGAACCGCCCAGCAGCCGTGAGGGCCCGCTTTCAGGTCCTCAAGCCTGGGGAGCTGGGGATCAGCGCCATTACCGAGGCGGAGTTGCTGCACGGAGCGTACAAGAGTCAGCGGGTCGAGCAAAACCTCGCGGCCGTACTGGACTTCTCAGCGCAGATGGAGATCGTACCCTTCGACTCGCAGATCACGGATACCTATGGGCAGCTGCGCGCGGGGCTCGAACAGCAGGGCACCCCGATCGGCCCACTGGATTTTCAGATCGCCGCGACTGCACTGGCATGTGGTTTACCGCTGGTCACGAACAACACCCGGGAGTTCAGGCGGGTTCCCGGTCTCCTGCTGGAAGACTGGACCCAGGTCTGAGCTGGGAGAGCAACTCCCTAGCCCTGGCCCAAGGCGTGGAGGCGGCGGACCTGCGTAGAGACCACGTCATTGTCGGTGACCTCGTGCGACCAGAGAGCGGTGAAGGCGACCTCGGCGTGCCGCGGCTCAGGCCTCTGTACCCCTTCGCTCTGCCAACGGATCAGGGGGTACTGGGCGTATCCAATTTGCCCTCGACATTTGAGAGGAAAAGCTGGGGCCTGTGGGGTTTGAATCCCAGCAACCTCAAGCTTAAGCCGTGGACGAGTTCTCCACGGGGATCCTGTGATGGATCGTCCATAGGGGTGCTGAAGGTTGCCTGGGATGCATCTTCTATTCACCATACCCGCATTTCGCACGCGCCGCGATGTCAGGTTTTGACAAGTTTTAGCCCGGGTGTTCCTTCCCTTTAGCACGCTCCGGAACACCAAACATCGCTGGCCTGCCCTCCAGCATCCAAAAGCACCTCAACCTGATCCGTGATGGCAGAGGACACGTGCTTCTCTCCTCTTTTTTTAGCTGTCTGTTCTGTCTGTTCTGCCCGACCTCCGCACCGTAGTTTGTGCGTCTGAGCGCCGGAAATCAGACCTGACATTTCCACTTTCTCACGTAGCTCTGGACCTCTCCGAAAATCCGAAAATACCCCCTTCTCCTCCCTTTTTTAAGTGTCAGTTCTGTCAGTTCTGTGCCGCGATGACTCCCTCTGGAATGGACCTGAACGCCATACCGAAGGTGACAAAAACAGCGGAAAGTTCATGCCGCTTTTGTCACCCGCCCGGACCGGTCCAGCCCCTCTGGGTGAGGAGATTTCGCAACGCGCATGCTTTCCGCTTCCTCGCCCCTGAGCAGGCCTATGACGCTCAGGCTTGCTTCGGGAGACGACCGATTCAGACCACTCCGAGGGAGGGGTCCTGGAACCCGAAAAGACGCGACCGTTGGCGACCGCTGAGCGGCCGTCCAGAGGTCATTTTCTACGTCATAGAGGAAAGATTTAATTGTACTTGAACTGTCGTTTCCCGACACTCAGGGGAGGCATCCATCCGGCCTTCGACCTGAGGTTTCTCTATCAGTTCCATGGCGAGGGATGATCGCTCATAGACCCCCCAGGACCGCAGCTCCCCGAAAGAGGAAAGGCCCCGTCCCTGGCCGCTCCTTGTCTCTTTGGGGAAGGTGAGGCTAGAGGTTCATGGCCCGGAGCAGCTCTGCCCGATGAGGCTTCAGCAACTCCTCGAACAGGTGCACCAGGTCGCCACTCAGCCCGGGCTTGCGCTCGAGCGACTGAAGGTCTCGACGGTACCGGTACAGCACCTCTGGTGTCTTCGGCGTCGGCCACGTCCGCAGGGTCGCCAGCGTTACCCGGCTCCCCTCCGCTTCCGGCTTCACCAGCACCTTGAGAGACAAGGGCGAGGTCAGGATCGTCCGCTCGCCGTACAGCAGTTGCACGGGTTCCACCTTCGTGTAGAAGATGTCCCCCCCGGCCTTCTTGCTCGGGGCTTGGTTGCGCCCTCGCGTGCTGTGCGTGAACGTCAACTGTCCCTCTCCCAGCGGTGTCCGGTTGTCCGCCAGGATCGCTAGGCACAGCCGGTTCGCCACATGGCGCCTGTACTGTTCCTGCGCCGCACGCCGGATCGCCACCTTGAGTTGGATCTCCGGCACTGGACGGGCATTGGTACCTGTGCTCATGCCTCTTCCTTCCAACCCTTGCCACTGCGCTTGACCACTGACGAAGGTCATGAAGGGATAGGCCGCCTGCACCTCGCGCCACTTCACCTTGAACTCGGCCGTCTCCACGCCCTTCACGTCCCGCGTATCCACCCGCCCGTCCGCCCAGAAGCACAGGAAGTCCGCGACGTACCGCGTGCCCCCGGGCAGGTAGAACACCGGCTGCCGCATCACGCCCACGAGCTGCTGTGCCCGGAGGGCCAGCTGCAGCACGTCGTGATAGTCCGCCTCGACCTTGCTGTCGAACGAGACGCCGGCGCGCTCCGTCCGGACTGACCCGAACTTGTGCGTGGCCTTGCGACCCGGCTGGAAGCGGGTCACGCCTCCACCCAGAACTCGGCCTGGCGTCCCCGACCACCGGTCTCGATCCTCACCACACCGCGCCGGGCCAGGTGATGCGCGAAAGCACTCGCCAGCTGAAGGGGCAATCCACACTCGTCGGCAATCTCTATCGCGAGGAGGCGAACCCCCGGGAACTCGGCGATGACGTCGTAGACCTCACGTGATTGGGTCCCGGGCTGGGGCAATGCGGGGGGCCGGGGGGTGCTGGGGTCCAACCGCCGACGTGCAATGAAAGTCTCGCCTGCCGGTGTCAGGGCGAAGAAGGCTTTGCTGGCAATACGCTCTGCGGGCGTAGCGGGGCGGACTAAGCCTTCCAGGAGGTGGGCGCGCAGGTGACTCCTGATGCGCTGCCCAGTATTGGTGAGCGGCTCCCCTGTGGGGGTGTGGGTGTCGCCACAGACCCAGCAGGTCCAAGGCACAGGGGGATTCAGCGCAGGCCGGGCCACGGAGGGACGGGGAATATGGGGCTTCAAGCGCATGGACAGGACCTCAGAGAGACAATCAGGGGCACTCCAGAGCCAGACGACACGCATCCAACTCGCCAAGACTTGGACCACGGCGTGCAGCACTGTATGGAGCCCACTGCTTCGCGGACTCTACGAAGGCCTTGTCGATCGGTCAGGACAGTGCTCAAACCGTCCTGTTGATTGAGCATGGCCCTTCGATATACAGCGAGCGCCTGCCCCAGTGGGGTACGGCCACGCCGACTCATCCACTGTCCCACGAGGATCATGTCCGTCGACGGATATGGATGACCCCTCTTCGTAGGGCCCAATGCACGTACACGGCCCAGCAGTGTGCCCGCGCCAGGGCTTCGGGGTACAACTTGCGTGACAGGGCGCACAGGTTCACGACCCCGCCCAAGCAACAGACAGTACAAAAGGCAACATCCTGAAATGCTGTCAAGTCTTTTCAAACCGCGTGAGCTTTAGGGCCTAGTACATCGGGGGGGATTCAATCCGCCGCTTGACTTCTCCGCGATCGCCACCGCGCAACTACCTTCGTCACCGTCTCCCGGCTCGTGCCCAGCAGCGACGCGATGGTGTAGTGCGAACACTCGTTCGGATTCGTCCAAGCCGTCAGGTAGTCCATCCGATCGATCATCTCCCCCCGGCTCTGGAGCCGCTGCACCTGAATCAGCGCCACGGCCACCTCAATGTCCCGCGTACTCGGCGCACAGAACGCCCACTGAGCCTCTGGCGTCAACCGCGTCTCCACAGCCGCCAGCCATTCCCGCAGATCCGTCGGCAAGGCCTGCACCCCAGGCCACACGAGTCCTGCAGGCCACGCCAAGCTGTGCTCTAGCCCCACGATCGCCACCAGTCCCGCCTCCACCCGGAAGGCCTTCTCCGGATCCGGCCCGTAGATCGTCCGGTTATACGACACGTAGCTCACGCTTGCACCTGCTCGAAGTCCCGCTGGATCTCGTAGAAGAACAGCTTGACGCCGTTGCTCAGCTCACGCTTGTTCCCCAGCACGGCCCGCACGGTCACGAGTTCACCGATCTGGCCACCTTTCCCGGCCTTGCGCCGCCAGCTGGTCCCGGTGGGCACGAACAGCGTGGGACCCTCCGGCGCCAGAACCGGGGCGGCCACAGGCAGAGGGGCGTCGCTGGGCTTGAGGGTACACAGCTGGGCAGCCACCGTTCGGTCGATGTTCCGGCCATTGCCGTCATCGAACTGGATCTTGTAGCGCACGGCGTTGACCTCCTGCACGACGCCCAGGGTCAGGACGCCCACCTGGTCGGCCACCGTGCAGCGCTGCCCGGGCTGCAGTTGCGGATCCGCGTTCACGGCGGCCGCCGAGATCCGCTTCTCGACCCGCACCGCGCCGATCAGACGGTCGAGTCCGCGGACGGCCAACGTGAGCATGTTCCCGCCCGTTGCTTTCGCCTCCTGCTGCGCCAGCACCCGCACCAACTGGACCTCTCCGAGCTTCAGCTTCAGCCAGGCCTCACGAGAGAGCCCACCTGTCCGCGTGAGTTCTTTGGTCAGTTGCACCAGGTTCTTCCCACCGACCAGCGACTTGAGCTCCTGGTACGCCGCTCCATCCACAGGCTCCACAGGACGCGCCGCAAGCTCCTGAGCATTCACGGGGCGGATGGAGTCCACCCCGGCCCTTCCTGCCCCGTCTCCGGCGCCGCGCGCCCCCTGCACTGCCTCGGCCCCGGCCCCGGCCGCGCCGCCCGGAACATTTTCAAGGGACGTGGCCTGTTCGTTCATGCCACCACGTGGCTCAGCAAAGTCCTGTGAATCCACCAAGAGGTCCTGCTCCACCGCGTGAGCGGTGCCGTCAGGCTGGGAGGCCTCGACCTGGGGGACGATCACCAGCGAGGCCAGAGCAGCTCCGAAGATGGACGAGTTCCGCAGGCCTTCAGGGGTTGGGGTTGAATTTAAATTTTTTGAGGAGGAGTGCGCGGCCGTGTCGGGTTCGGCCACCGACGCACTCGACGAGCCTTCCTCGCCTGGGTTACTAGTAACGTCTATTACTCCTCTTCCTTCAATGGATCTCCTTAAGGGATCTCCTTCGTGCCCCTTCGTTTCGGGGGGGTGGTGCCCCTTCGTTTCGGGGGGGTACCCCACCCTTCGTTTCGGGGGGGTCGCCTCTTCAACCCCACCCTTCGTTTCGGGGGGGTCGGTGGACTCCAAGCTAGCCCCGGCTGCCGCCTTCCGAGCTTTCCGGTCAGCACGCTTGGCCGCGCCCGCTTGCGCCTGCTGAGCGTGCAGCGCCTCCACAATTTGGGGCTTGACCCACTTACTGGCTGGAGTCAGGGTGTACAGCGTCGTCTTGCCCTTACGCTCGTGCGCCTCCAGCATCTTGAAAGTCAGCAGGTTCTTCAGCACGACGCCCACGGTGTCTTCATGCATCCGGCAGGCCTTCGCGATACTGGCCCGGCTCGGGTAGGCAGCTCCACTGCTGGCCCGGCGTGCCAAGTGGGCATACGCCCGAAATTCTTCGGGTGTCAGAGGGTAATCATCCAGAGCGCTGTGTACGAACAGCACGTTCATTTCGCTGGTGTTGATGGAGAGATTTGTCGTGAGGCGCTTCGTCGCGTTCATGAGCGTGCTCCGGCGCGCCCCTGGGGTACACGAACCCCGCCCGGTTTCTTGACCGGGCACACGCAGCCGCGTACACTGCGCGCAAGGCGAAGGCCTCCGCTTCCCCAAGCGGTGACACAATTCGAATGGTTACGGGTTTTTACCAGCCCCCAGACGCGGTTTCTCAGACCAACTCTGGGGGTTTCCCGTTGGCCGGATTCACGTCGGCCTGCGGAGTGCTTTGGAGCATAGCAGTCCCGGTGACGTTTCGTGCTGGAGGTGGGGGCAGGGGACGCGATCGGGGTCATGTCCGGATGGTGGCTGTCGTTGGGGTGGCGCGTACGAAGTGGCATGGCGTTTGGCACGAGCGGATGGTGCGTGTACTTGGGGTGACCTCTATCGCGAGCCATGCCTAACGGTGCTTGTCGTTGGGGTGGCGTCCAGCGCTTGGGGTGGCGTCTCTGATCTGCTGACCCCTGTTTTTGCCCACCAGGACGTCTCTTCCGATTTATGAGCATTTGGGGTGACCTCTCATGCAACGCCGTATCTCCCCCCGTTGGGGGTATGGCTTGCGCTGCCTGAAAAGGCCGAGGCGAGGGCCGAACGAGTGGAGTCAAGCCTCCTTCCACGCGCTCTGCGGACACGTCTTGTCCAGCGTGGGCAGGCAGAGCTGGGAGGTCAAGGCGCACCACTTGACACGTGCACTTGGGGTGACCTGGGGGCAGAAGCACTGCGTCTGTCTGCATGTCGTTGGGGTGGCGTCTTATATAGCCACCTGATTCACGCGGCACCAGAGCTCAATATCCAGGTCATCGAGGACCTGTTCGCCGAGCGCCGTGAGGACATAGCGCCAGGCGCGGCCGACGCGTTCGGCAGCGCGGAGGAGACCGGCGCGGCAGAGTTTGGTGGTCGCCTTGCGGACGGCATTGGCCGAGGCCTGCAGGCCGTGGCGTTGCCGGACACGCCCTGCCAGCTCCGCCCGCGACTGGGGCGCCGCACAGGCCATGCGCAGCACCAGGTGCGGCAGCTCACCCACCCGGTGCACTGGCAGGGCGAGATTCATCGGCGTTCCCTCCAGGAGCCGGGCGCGCCACCGTCGACACAGGGCAGCCACCAGCGGATGGCCGTCTCGCCGGGGTGCAGCAGCTCGTCTTCAGGGGTCTGGCAGGCGTACTCGCCGATGCACCACGACTCGCCGCCCTCGTGCCGGCGCCAGCGCTTGCCGATCGTCACGCCGGTCGGAAGAGAGAAGGTGTACTCCAGCAGGTCCGTCATCTCCTGATGCGTGAGGTTCAGCACGGGCCGCTCGGTGCCCCAGGGGTCAAGAGTAGTGCGGGTCATTGCAGGCCCTCCTGCCAGGCCTTGAGGGCGAGGCTGCCGGCACGTTGGCGGCTGTAGTAGATGTCCTGACCAGCGACGTGCACGCGCAGGTGCCCAGCGGCGACCTGTTCGTCGATCACTGCTGCAGCACGGACGGGGGGCATATGCCGCCCCTGCTTGCGGATGCGGTCGACCAGCTGGTAGAGGGTCCCCCCACGGTGGGCCGCCCGCACCACGGCCGCGGCATCGGCATCCAGCCGGGCGGTCATGCGGCACCCGCCAGCTGCTCGAGCACCTGACGCTCCACGTCGGCTGGGAGGTCCTGGATGCTCAGGCTGCCCTTGAGCGGCACCGGCTTGGGCAGCACGCGTACGTTGTCCAGCACCAGGGCGACGGACCCGAAGTACCAGGCCTCCTGGCCGGTCGGGCAGGGGTCGCCGGGCATCAGCAGCCCCGTTACCCGAACGACGAGCGTCACCGCGCCCTGCACCACGTCGGTCTTCTTAAAGGTCCGGCCGGTGAGGCGCTTGAGGTAGGCCACGCCGTCGGGGTCGTGGGTCTGACTGCTCTGGATGGCCAGGTCGTGGCCGACGAGTTTGCGGGCCTGGGTGAGGCGGCCGGGCAGGCGGGCCCAGCGGCCGCGGTTCTCGACCCTCTTGCCGAATCTTGCTATGGCGGTAGGCCAGGGGGTGGAGACGGACAGGAACTTCACGACCCGGCCTCCATGCTTTCCAGGTACTGGGCGTGACGCTCAGAGGCCGCGCTCTGTCCATCAGCTCGGGCGTGAGCCTGTTCATAGCTGGAGCTATAGCCCACGTAGTCGTCATAGGCATCAAGGGTCAGGCAGGTCATGCAGCCGAGGGCGGCGGGCGTCACGAGGCACGCTCTTGGATCAGCACATGTTGCTGGGCACGGACCAGGCAGGCCCGGCCACCCGCGGCTGCGGCCTGGACCTGCTGGAGCTGCCGGCGTCTGTCCCAGGTCTCCGGAGTCCTGATCGGCTGGGTGTTGTAGCCCGTGACCGGGTCGAAGGCGCGCAACTGTTGGGCCCACTGGGCTTCGAGGCGGCGGAGTTCGCCCAGGTCGCCCGTGCGCTGGAGGACGTGGAAGGAGAAGGCATCGGGGCCGTAGGTCTTGAGGTCGGCGCGCAGGGCCTTGTTGCTCCAGTTGCCGCCCTGCCTGGCGCGCTCGTGCTCCTGCTGGCGCCGGCGGAGGTTGTCGGAGGCACCGACGTAGAGGCGGGATGTTGGGGTGACTGGATATATACCTGTCACTTCGCCCCCTGTAACGCTCTGGGTTTTCTGAGCCTGGGAAGGTGATTGACAGGGTCAATACGGCGGATGTTGTAACCCGTCTCAAAGGCACCTAGGCGGTCAGCCCAGAGTTGCTCCAGCTCAGCCAGCTCCTGAGTACTGAAAGTGCGCTGGAGGATGCTGATGCGAAAGACCGTAGGACCATAGGTGGTGATGTCCTGCCGGATATGGGGGTTGTCGGATTGGCCACGAGCCAGATGCGTCTGATGAACCCTGATTCGTCTGTCGACATCAACGCTACCGCCGACGTAGATCCGCCCATTGTCCAAATTCTGGATGGCATAGATGCCAGCTGAGGGAAGCTGGATCATCTCTCGTCAGCATCCCTAATTTCGTCAAAATCACCCAAGCTCAGGCCCAAAACTGGAACCAGCCGCCGTAGGGTTGCGATAGATGGTTCTACAATTCCCGCCTCATAGCGGGAGATCAAAGACTGAAAATCTGTGTCCTTGAAGGCCTGTATGGCTAGCTCCTTCTGTGTCAGGCCTAGCCGATCGCGGGCGGTTTTGAGAGTAATCGCGACTGAGGGCATACCTCAGATTACACAAGTGTAATCTATAATTCAACACTTGACTAACATGATATTTATACATATGCAACTTGTGGATACTGTATGGCGTATAGCCCAGGGTGATACCTAGTTCATCAATGGTCTTTACCGCCACAGGAGGGCGTTCTATGCCACTTACAGCAAGTGTTGCTGGGGAAAGATTAGCTGCATATTTAAAGCGAGCACAGATGCAACAAAAGGACTTAGCTATCCATCTGGGTATTGAACCAAGTTACGTAAGCAGAATGGTAAAAGGCCACGTTAACTGGACTACAGGCCAATATTTTGGGCAAATTGCCTCAAAATTGCATTTACTTGATACGGAAATTAAAGAGCTTAATCAGGCAGTAGTTATAGAAATTGCGACACACGAAGGATCAAGTCAAAGCTTTCGACGTGAAGAATCAGATTTGAGTGAAGAGCTTAAAAAAGCTGTTGAAATATATAAATCGATTGATCCGCTAATTGAAGATTTACATGTACAAATGGCACTAGCGCAAGCAGGAAGCTTCAAGGGTGGTCCAAAAACAACTCAAGAGTGGATCATATATTTTAATGATATTCGTAACTGGCTAAAAAAATCTTCATAATTTGTAGAGTAATTTCTTCTTAAAGTATTATAAGGGGTAAAGCAATGAAAGAAGTTTTTTATGATAATAAAAGGATTATATATATACCAGAAATAAGGACAGATTTTGAAGGATACTCTTATCTATCAAAACTCGATGAAAAAATAAAAAACTATAGTGATTTAGATGAATCTATATCAATTAACCTTGAAAACATGACTTGGATTGATGTAAATATGTGTTCAGTTTTAGGAGCAATAATACAAAAACATAAAAGTAATGGGGCAAAAATCGAAGTCGTAAAAGTAAACAGAAATGTTGAAAATATTTTAAGTAAAAATGGTTTTCTTACTAAATTTATGTCGGGATTTAATATAAAAGATTCTTATGGTACGGTTGTACCATATAGGCGCTATAACTTATCAGATGAATCCAAGTTTCCAGATTATGTTTCTAAGATTTCTAAGGATAGAGAGCGACTGAAGTTTAATCAGAATACTCGATCCTCTCTATTAAATTCTATTTTAGAATTATTTAGTAACTCTGTAATACACTCTGGATCGGGTCTTGGAATATTTGTGTGCGGACAATATTATCCAAATAAGCATACTATTAGATTTACTATAACTGATTTAGGAGTAGGTATAAGAGATAGAGTATCGAGATTTTTATTAAAAGATATATCTGATCAAGATTCAATCTTATGGGCTATCACTAAGCGGAATTCTACAAAATATAATATTCCTGGTGGTTTGGGTTTATCTTTCTTAATAGAATTTGTTACTGCTAATGAAGGTCAGGTAATATTATGTAGCGGCAATGCATATGTTAAGATATCTGAATCTAACCGTGAGATTTTAAATATGAATAGTAGATTTTTAGGAACATCTATCAGTTTAATTATCAATACTGATCGTGATAGTGTCTATCTACCTGTGCAGGAAATCTCAGAGGAAGACCTTTTTTAATGGGGGGATGTATGTCAAAAGAAACTTTTGAGATGAGTATAGTTGGTATTATAAATAATCCTATTTGCACATCTGTAGCAGATGGGGAAAAGGTTTATGATCGAATATGTCCAATTATTGAAGATGGAAATATAGTAAAGTTATCTTTTGCTGGAGTTAGATATATTATCTCGGCTTTCTTGAATCCCGCCTTTGGTAAGCTATATTTGAGATTTGATCAAGACTATATTCGAGAACATCTTAAAGCCGTTAACACTACACCTGAGCAGAGAAGTATCATTAAAGAGGTGGTTGAAAATGCAAAATTCTACGCTGCCTCTAAAGAAGAAGCTAAGGAGGCCAGAATAGATGCATCTGGATTTAAGGATGAAGAATAAATTATGTGTGCACGTAATATAATTTCTTTGCAAGATTTAAATATAGAGCAGGATGTTAGATTAATGTTTGATACAAATGTATGGATGTTCCTCATCGGTCCTCAGATCCCTGAAGATAGAGCTGAAGTGCATGACTACTCGCAACTTCTATCTGATTTACTTCAAAGATCTATAAAAATATTCTGTAGCGACATAATAATATCAGAACTAATAAACCAGCATATCAAATTTAATCTCTCTAGATATAAATCTACTGTAGATAAACGAGCTAGTCCTAAAGAATATAGAAGAAGTCAAAACTTTATAGATGATATTCAGGGAATATTAGCGGCGCTTGAAATTATTAAAATGGAAACTATTATTCTTCCAACCATGTTAGATAATGCTAAATTAGAAAATATGTTTTTAGATATGCAAACAGGAAATAATGACTTTAATGATCTAATAATAGCTCAGACTTGCTTAGAAAATAATATCAAGATAGTTACGCACGATTATGATTATCACGGATATGATTTGGATATCGTTACTGTGAACCAAAGACTACTGTATAGGCCGCAAGTATAGCCTATTCCGTTTGCTGAGTGCGAATCATCAATGGATGATTCGCACTCAATCCTTTTCACAAGTATAATAATTGTAATTTATATTACATGCCTAAGTGGAGCACTATACATATGATACAACTGTATACTAGATTTGAAGACCAATCCCCCCATCTGAACGCCAGTCACAGCGAAATCCAGGGTGGGGGGAATCGGAGCCCCCATCATGCCCCACCCCGCCCCCCGCTTCAACCCGCCCACCGTCCCCTTTGCCCATGCTCCGGCCCGGGCCTGCTCGTGCTGCAGCAAGCCTTTGTCTACGGGCATCGGCTATGAGGTGCCATACATCGGCATCGTCGGCCCCAAGTGCGTGCGCAAGTTCGCGGCCCTTGCCCAGGCGCTGGCCCAGATCGACGGCCTGACCCTGACGCGCGACGACGGCGCAGAGACCCACGCCGCGGCCCACCGCCTCATCTTCACCCTGCGCCTGAAGATTGGCTACGAGGTCCAGATCCTCAGCAACGCCGACGGCAGCAAGACCCTGAAGATCGGCGCCCGCACCCGCAAGCACGCCAAGGTCTGCGTGACCTGGGAAGAGCGCCGTGCCGAGTTCGAGCAGGACCTGAAGCTGGCGAGTGCGCGCCCCACCGGGCAGGTGGCCGCGTGAGTCGCGCCTCCCGGAGGCGTCCCCTGTCCGAGCGCCTTCTGCGCCTGGCACTGCTCGCCAAGGCCCACGAGGTCCAGGCGGAGCCCTGCACGCCCGAGCGGGCCCTGCGGGGACAGCGCGCCGACCACCTCGCGGTCCTGTGCTGGGCGGCCCAGCAGGAGGGTCGGGCGTGAGCGCCTCCATCTTCCCGGAGCCGGAGTGCCGGTGTGGTCGCCTGCTTGATGACGTGGGCCGCTGCGGGCATTGCGACCAGCAGCCCGTCCGGATCTCGGCCTGCACGGGCGACCTGAAGGCCCTGCTGCAGCGGCCAGGCTATGAACGGGGCGACGTCGCCTACGTCATTGCGACTCCAGAGGGGGAGGTCACCCTGCGGACCGTTGCGGACGCTGTGCGGCTCGACATCGACCGGTTCGGCGGTGCGCTGGCCGGGCTGGTCATCAGCGAGACAGTCCTGCTGGACCTGGTGACCGACCTGATGCTGTGCCTGCGCCACGGCGCCCAGGGGCTGTGGGCAGAAGGCCAGCAGCTGCTGACGTTGCCAGACGGGACCGTGCTGCTCAGCGAACAGGCCAGCGGGGTGCGCCTGACGGTGGACCGCCAGGGCGGGGCGGTCGCGTGGGTGACGCTCGACGAGCCGGCCACGCGGGAACTGGTCACCGAGCTGATGCTCAGCCTGCGCCGGCAGCACTGGGGCGCGGCGTGAACGTCTGCTGTGGGATGGAAGGAGCTGAGGCCTTCGCAGCCCCCAGGAAGGAGAGAGGCGGACGATTCGACGGGGACGGGAACTCTGCCCTCTGGGTGTACGGGACCCAAGAGGGGAAGCCATGAGGCTGCTGTTGATCGGCGCGCTGATCTCAAGCGGGGCGCTGGGGGTGGCCGCGCTGCTGTTCGGGGGCCAGCTGTGCCCTTCTCGGAAAGAGATCGCCAACGAAGAGCGGAGGGCTGCATGACACACGAACGATTTCAGTTTGATCCCAACGACATCGCCCTCGTCTGGTCGGGCCTGAACCTGTTGGAGAACCTCTGGGGCGTGGGGGGCCTGAGCCCGGCGCACCTTGCGATGCAGCGGCGCTTCTCGCCGGATCAGGAGCTCGACGTGGTGCAGGCCTTGTTCAAGGGTGAGGAAGTGAGTGCCGTGGTGGAGGCTCTCGCCTATTACCACGCCTTCGCCTCGGCGCAGGGCAACACGGTCCTTGATGGCAACGGCGCCGATATCACGGCTACGACCCGTGAACACAGCCACAGCCTCCTGACGAGGATGCTCCAGAGCGTTGGGATCTATGACGCGGTGCGGGTCAATGGTTACCTGTCGGAGGTGCGCACGTTCGCAGAAGAATACGCCCGTCAGGTGGCGGCGTTCGCGACCGCTGACCCAGCCCCCTGCGTCACTGGGGCTCAGGCATGACTGCCGCTGTAATAAGCCCGGTGGTCGTGGACGTCGTGCGGGTGGAAGAGACTGCGCCCATCTCCGTGGAACACCCCATAAACAGCCGGGGGACGGTGCTCTCGTGGTCCGGGGTGGCCCTGGGCCTGCTCGCGACGGGCGGGGACCAGGTGGGCATGGTGCACGTGCCCCTGATGGTGGCGGCCTTGGTGCTGAGCGCTCTGGGCATATGCCGTTGGTGGCGGGGGGGCCTGCGGTGGGACGCGTGAGCGACGCGGATATTCGGGCTGTCTCTGCTTGCCCTAATGCAGAGGATGGCTCTCGCCCGGATCCCCGCCTGGCCACCCAGGTCCTACGCGATCTTGCGCGGGCCCACGCTGCAGCGGAGCAGGTGGCGGGGTTGTGCGAAGCGGCTCCAGAGGATCTACGGACCGCGATCTTTGGCGAGTTCGACGCGGCCTCCCGGATTGTCGATGCCTACCCTGCGGCGCTGCTCTCGGCTCTGGCCTGCGCTGTCGAGCAGCGATTCGGGGCACTCCCAGGCAGTGAACGGGAGCAGGAGGCCTCCATAAAAAGAAGTCTTGCTTGAAAACCTTTAAATTTCACTACAAAACTATATTTAACTTTGATATCACCAATTTTTATAAGGCAACAAATAGTCAGTGAGATAATTGGAGGGCTAGAAAATAGCTTACTGCATTATAAATTAAGAACTTTGGGTAAACGAATGGATACAACTTCATGTAGAAGAGACGTGGATGATTTTATACGCTGAATCGCGATATATATTTTAGGAGTCTCTTGACCCACTAATCCAGACTCCCACTTATCCAGATGTTTTTCAGTGTAATCTTCTACCTTCCATGTCTGCTCTGACTCAGAAAAATATAGAATTGCGTATGGATTTTCATTTGGCATTCGCATTTGAAATGTGGCTAATAGTTCTCCTTTCATATAGCCCGTAAGTTTCAGCATTCGTTTTTTCGTATGTTCAAAGGCTATTCCATCATGAGAATTATGTAGTTTACATAGTGGCATAAGATAGCAGGTTCCCCCATCTTTAACATAGCCATTGCTATCAGTTGTCATATGACCTCCAACAATAAATTGAGGGTGTGTACTAGATTTTTCAGGAGGATCGTTGGTCACATAGCACTGAGCGTCAGTTATGCCTGTGACGCTTATAAACAATGGTTTCCAATCCTCGTTTTTATGATCAGGAATGCGTTTTGGATCATCTGTACTGCCAATAACGTTATATAGATTTTCAGAAAAATCTACAGCAGATGCTCCAGTACTCTGAAGAGGATGTTGTCTGGCGGCTTCAATAAATTTTAGCACCTGCTCTAGACCTGGAATCTGCATAAACACTCCTAATTAGATAAATGACCTCATACATATTGAAAGACTGATGTATATGAGGAGTAACTAAAATTTAAAGCTATACGCGTTATCTATACGTTAAAAGTGAGATTTTTTAATTTTGAAAGTCTTAGATAACTTAAACGATTAAAAATTATACCCAGTTCATCTTCTAAATTTTATTGTTACATTTTTTACACTATTTATAAATTTTCCCCCCTTTAAATCCATGCACGATAGCATTTAACGACAATTTAATGGCCTATCTACTAGCCTAGCTCTCGAAGCACAGAGTAATGTCTCGTGCTTGACTACACCTTTTGCATCGGTTTGTAGGGCAACTTCTGAATTTCAGAAGTATTCAATGTAGACAGTACTGTTTAAGGGGGGTGAATGAGTATAGATAAATAGAGCGTAGATCAATGTAAGTCAATCTTGATCTATTTTATTGAAAAACTTACATAATCTACTCGTTTTAAAACGTCCATTCTATCTTATCTTCCAAAAGGAGTATCTATTATGGCGCCACTTAAGAAGGCGATTGAAGCTCTTGATCCGGCCCCCGATAAGAAGAACCAGCTCACTTTAGCCTTGAATTTGCTCTCAGAACTATCTGAGCAGAAGGTTGCTCAGTTTACTGAGAAAATTGAAAGTGATCTACGGACAGCTGGTACTATAGAAAATCGAACAGTGCCTGTAACAGAAATTCTCGCTAATCATTCCGAGTATCGTGCCTATGTCAAGTCGGATGCAGGTAAAATCGCAACCGAAGTGATGAGCGCCATGAAGAATTTTTTGGCTGGTGGCTCCGATGCTATTCTCGACGGTATCGGTAAATTGGTTACGACTGGTCTTGAAGCCATTATCGGTGCAGGTTCAGGCTCGCAGCAGGAAATGAAAAGTTATTATATCGTAGTACAGAAGTTTGGCATGGTACGTTTTGATATTCGGGCGTGGTCACGTCAAATCGAGGCGAACGGAATTACGAGTCAGATTGAGACATGCATGGCTATTGTAGCCTACAAGTCTAGTGTAGATGTTAAGAAACTCTCCTTTAACTCTTTCTTAGTACTCTATCAAGACCAGCTCGCAAAAATTGGTATTCCGGAAGCTGATTGGGATAAGTATCTGACTGAAGCCGAGGCGATGTATAAAAAGTTGGGTGGTAATACTGGTAATGACCAAGCTATGGAGATGGAGTCGGCTGTTTATCGTATGGCCCCCGGCTATCTTTACGGTACCCTTTGGGAAGATCTGAGCAAGGACGTGCCTAAGCCGGTCTTGTCTAATCTACTTAAAAACTAGCTTTTTGCTTTGAATGAATTGAAGAGCTTGCCAAAGAGTTACGTATAATCGAGATTGAGATTAAAGAGTGACAAAAGACACCAAAGGGATGGCCTGTATAGGCCGTCCCTAACTCATTTGTATCTATAGAATATCTAATATTATAATTATGAGGCTGAGTCATTTTACTTCTAAACAACACAAGAAGCATGTATTTATTAAATTGATAGACCGGCTTATTATATATTGATAGGGCTGAGATATAAATCTATCTAACGATTTAAAAATCTAAATTCTAGAAATTATATGTGGCATTTCAGACAAATTAAAGAAATATCATCATAAAAAGACGAATAACCGAAGCTTGTTATCAACATGAAGAGAATGAATCGATCTAAGAACTGCTCCTACTTTTCCAATCCATATCTATTGATTAGATAGAAGAATTCATCTTAGAGGTCAATTATCTAATGGGAGAATCCATGTTCAAACCTATGATCGACGTACCGCACGGCGGATTTACGTCTCATAGACGCAAACCTGCGACAAGCTTGGAGGTTCTTGAATTGCTCGTTAATAGAGCAGAGCGGGCTGTGATAGAGCATCCCCACTTGACATTTGCTTACAGGCAAATGGCCGAAACGGAGCAGGCACGGGATCTGCTGACTGAATTGCAGAAGCGCGAAGTCCCTATCAGGTGGCTGATTGGACGCCTAGAAGACGCAGCACGGTTGAATCATATTGCGCGCAATCCCTTGGGTGAGGTACAGGGCCGACTCCAGTGTGCGGTGAACCGTCTTGAGCACGAGGAAGACTTTGTACTCCGCAGAGACTTGCTCAACATCATGATCGGGTCGCGCTGACGGTACGTAAGGTTGGTATAAGTCTGTGGATACGACAGAGCAGATATAGAAAAAATTACGGATAAAATGAGCGAGATATCTATAATCCTTTAAGGAGGTTGTAATGGATAATTCTGCTGCAGGTCCACCCGTGGTCGTCCGCGTCGCCCCAGATGGTCTCCATCTTGAAACTGGAGAAGGACAGGCCCTATTCTATTTCGTCCCTCTACGTGAAAGTACCCCGAAAACACCTGTTCCATGGGGCAGCTCTTGGCCTGTCGGTGTTCGTCAGTGGGTTTTACACTGGCCGCCATTTCTCGGTACGCCCAGTGCTGGTTACGGCGTCCAGACTCGGGAACTTACCCAGCAGTACCGTGGTACCAAGGAACAGCCCGATCCGGACTATCCTGGCTATCAGGTGTTGTACCGCGGCTGGCCTCTGTATACCTGTGACCTTACCCGCGAACTGGTGCCTGACCCTGTCCCTGGTCTCTGGGAACGAGCTTCTGTGAACCTTCAGGCATTTCGCTTTCCAGAAGACGACGATGACGCGCTCCCAGGTGATCCGCCCCGACCCATCGGCGGACCCTGACACTTTCTTAAACTACGGGTGGCTGGACCTCCAATTGGATCAGTAGTTGGAGGCTCAGCCACACATCAAGAGGCGGGGTAGGTGCCAAAGCATCGGCTGACAGCTGCGACAGCAGGTCGAGAAAAAGACGATTCTGGTATGGGGTAAGCCGGGTTGGGTGCCAGGTCCGCAGCCATAAGGGAGCTCTGCCCCCCTGCTGACGCGTGATGGCCTCGGCGTAAAACAGCAGGGCATCTGTAATTCCCTCAGCGTGTCGAGCGGCGCAGGCCTGCCGCAGACCGTGAAGCAGAGTCTGAAGTCCTGAGGTATAGAGCCCCTGCCACGCCTGGGCTCGACCGACCATTAACAGAGCACTGATCTCAAACGCCAGCTCTCTCCGTTCCCGAGCGGCCTGATATGCCAAAGTCGCCGATTCCTGAGCCTGAAGCGCGTGGCCCAGTGTCAGAGCGGTACAAGCCAAATAGAGATGAAGATAGAGTGGAACGGGCAGCATCAACTCCGTGAGTCGAGTGATTTGACCATTCAGGAGCTCAAAAGCCATCTCTACATCGCCACGTTCTATACGGAACAGTTGAATATAGGCCCACCCTCCGATCAATGGATTGCGGCGCTCCTCATCACCCAGGCGAGTACACAGACTGAGGGCGCGCAGGTAGTTGACTGCGCTTGCGGCGGCGTCTGGTTGAGTGGCAGCTAGATTGCCGAGGTAAGTGATCTGGCGTGAAATGTCACCCATATGTATAGCCCCGTCCAGTGCCCGTGAGAAGTGAACCTCGGCCCGCGCCGCGTCCTGTTGTAATGAGGCGACATTTCCTAATGTATTTTCGAGCGGCATCCGCACAGACCAAGCGTCCAAGGGGAGGAGATTCAGAGCCCGCTCAGCCCATTGCTGGGCTTCGTCCAGAAGGTTGAGACGGGAAGCGAACCAAGCCGCGCCGGCTAGCAGAGCGGGCTGCGTCTCAGATGTGCCGCTGAGACCAAGCAGGTCTAGGTACAAATTCAGGGCTGGCTGGTACTGCGCTGCTGTCTCATAGAACAGTAGGGTGCTGTTCAGTGCACCAGACAGTTCTGGTGCGCTGTGCTCTACCCCCCAGCGCAGCGCAGCGTGGATATCCTGTTCATGAACCACTCCCCAGGTCCGAACGACTGGGTCAGCCCACAACTCTGCCCGGTCATTCATGGCATTTAAGATCACATGAGCGGCGTAGGCCTGTGCAGCGGCGCGCTGCTCCGGACTCTGGGCATACCGGGCATAGGCAGCGACCAGTGGCACCCACCGGAACTGTCCGTCTCCACATTTCTCCAGAAAAGCGAGGTCATGAAGCCGGGCCAGGAGGGCTGGAGGAATACTCAGCGCTTCTGCCAACTCTGCCCCGAAGGGCGTATGTAAGGCGCTGAGGGCCTGGACGCCGTTCCGTTCCACCACAGTCAGGCGCGCAGCCGTGCTGCGCCAGATCTCTTGCATGCCTGTCATTCCAGAAGCGGAGGAGTCGGTCTCCAAGGCACGCAGATCGTGGGTCAGGGCCTGCCGGAGCTGTGCAGAGGAAAGTGTGCGGCGCAGCCGCCCAACTTGCAGGAGAGCAAAGGGAAGCGCACTGACGAGACGGCATAGTGCGTCTAGCTGATCTTCCTCCCCTTCTTGCAGATCTTCCTGTTCGGCACCCTGGGCCAGGAGTTGCCGGGCTGGATGGGTCTTCCCCAGTGGGCCTTCCGGGAGTTGGAAACCGCGGAGCAATAGGGTCTGCTCACGGCTCAGTCCCTGAGCACTTCGCGCTGTTAAGAGGAGGTGGATGAGAGGAAATTGCTGATTGAATTGGTGCAAAGACGCAAGCTGAGGACCCAGGTCATCCGCACCGTCTAAAACAATCAGCACCCGCCGCCCTGCAAGCCTCTGCGCCAACGTGTCTGATGTTACAGGTGCACTCAACCCGAGGTGTTCACTGACGCGCTCTATCAGGGCATCTGACGTCCCGTGGTCCGCCGCGATCCACACCATCTCATGAAAGTGCAGGCGGAGACCGGGATGGGCAAAAACTGCCCTGGCCAAGCTCGTCTTGCCGCTGCCTCCCAACCCATGAATAGTGACTAAGCGTGACACAGGGATATAGCGCAGAAGCCATTCCATCTCTGAGCTACGCCCTACGAACAGATCTGAGGAGGAAAGTGAGCGCGCCAGGGGAGACATGAGACTGGCCTGAGCTTGTTCAGGACTCAAAGAGGGCAGTGGGAGGTCATAGGGGGCCAGCAGCAGTTCATAGGCGGGATCGTTGGCTGCCCGTAGGAGGCGGTAGGCACGTTCCAACAGGGGCAATGACGAAACTTCGGTGAGGATGCCCAACGCTTGGGCCGCGTAGGCCGCTCCCTGTGCCCAATTACCAGTGCTGGCTGCCGCTTCACCCAGTCCTAGGGCCGCCTGGGCTGCGCGGGAGGCGAGGTAATCGCGGGTCTGCCCCCACCACTCTTCGAGTTCCGCGCCGTGCTGGCCCCAACCGGGGAGGAAGGGGCCCTTATAAAAGGAGAGCGCGTCGGCATAGCGCTGCTCCTGTACGGCCTGCAACATGAGTGCCGCGTCACATTGCAGCTCAACACGCACCTGTTCGCCCTCGACGATGATCTGATCTGGTAGTACCGTGCGCAATTGACTCAAGGTGACTCGCAGGCTGTTCCCAGCCTCCGTGCTGTCATTCCAGAAAAGGGTACGGAGTTGCCGCCGGGTTGTTGGGCCTTCTAGGACGAGATAGGCGAGCAGGGTGAGGGGTTTGGCGCGCCCGAAAGCGTTGTCTATGAGCTCCAAGTTCCCCAGCGTTCTCAACACCACCTGATTCTACGCGCCGCCGTAGTTCTCTTAGACCTCTGGACCGGCAGAATGCCGTCGAAGAGGGTCCCCTTACGCTCTTCTTTGACGCCCTGGAGGAGCTCGGGGAAGAGGAAGGCCATGCCGCGTTTCTCACAGCGGAGGTGATGCTCGACATGGGCGTGGTAGGCCTGGGAGGGTAAGACGAGGAGGTTGTCGGGATGGTTGTTGGTGCTGTCGCCATCGCGGTGGTGGATGATCTCGCCCGGGAGCAGGGGGCGGCCGAGGCGCTCAGCAGCGATGACGCGGTGAGCCCGGGTGACTTTCCCGGTGGTCTTGTCTTTTTTGGTGGCGTATCGCTTTTGCCGGCGCATACGTCAGTCTGCCTGACCGTCCTTGCCACAGCTCTGCTCACAAGGGAGAGCAAGCTCCGCTAGGGTGCAGGAGTACCCGACGACGTATTCATCCAGGTCCGCGCCATCCACGCGCTCCTCGAACTTGTTCGCCTCCCCACGACTCTCAACCATCAACGCCGACCCTTCCTGCGCCTCCGTGTGAACTGGCCCCGGATTCTGGATATCGCGCTCGTATTGACCACCGGCACGGTCTACGCCCTGGCCAATCTCAAGGCCCCGGATCTGATGGTCGGGATCCTAGGCTTGGTAGTCCTCGTCTTCTTTATGGTCAGGTTAGTGCTTTACCGAATGGAGTATCTCCGTCAGGCCGGCGCAGCAGATCCGGAGGCCCATAGCGCTCTGATGGAACGGAGTGCCCGTGAACTCACGACGGCACAGCGGCTCCAGGCGTTTGACGTCAAAGCCCTGGAGTATGTCCTGTCGGAATATGACAGTCAGCTCGAAGCGGTGGACCGGTACGCCAATCTTTGGCTTGGACCGGCACGGGTTGGCGGCGTGATCGGCTTCGCTGCCTTGCTCCTTGAAGTCTATCCAGCACTCCAGAAGCTCACGGGCGCCTGGGCACTTTCGCTGTTGGCCCTCCCTTTCGGTCTGGGATTGGGTGGCTTTCTCGGGGTGGGATCGTTCGACGGTCGCCGCCGTGCTCGGGCTTTGTTGGCTCGCGCTACGGCACTCAAGCGATCCTGAGTTTCCAGAAATTTTCGCGCTGGAGGGGATGTCGAGCGAAGCCTTCAAAGGCATGGTGGACCGGAGTATGGAGAAAGTACAGGTGCGCCAGGCGCTCTACGTGTTGGAGGCCCTGAGTAGTGAGTACGGCGTGACCCGGCTGGCGTTGGTGCAGGGTGCAATTAAGACGATCGCCGATGCCAGTGATGGGGCATTGATCATCAAGGCAGATGACGATCTGATCCTGCCCGAGGTGGATGAGGGGGACTGGAAGGAAGAAGAACGGGTGCGGGTGGCGGCGTTGCGTGACCTGCTGCCAGCGCCCGCCGAGGCGCTTGACCTGATGTCCGGGATGTACCTCGCCTCAGAGTTGGATGACCGACTGGGCGGCGTGCTTGAGGTCGTGGTGTCAGAGGTGGTGGGCTTCGAACTCAGCGAGGGGTACCTGGGTACTTGCAACCACGAAGCGCTGCTGGAGATGTGGCAGAGCGCGGGGTTGCCGCAGGAGCCGAACGCGGCGGACGAGTACCTGCGGGCGATGCTCTTGGAAGAGTGGCCAGCCCTCAAGGCCCGTGGCTGGATGCCGGCGCCGCTGCTCGCGACGGCTGCTGACTGACCCCTCGACGTGGGGTTGCGCTCGAGGGCGTGGCCCCCTTCTCTTGACAAGGAGCACCATGACGGCCACCCAGAATGTGGACTACACCTATGAGCTGACCCTGCCGCAGATCCTGCGCGAGGGAATGGACCGCCACGGCGACCGGGCCTACGTGGCGCTCGGCGCCGCGATCTCGGCGGTGCACGGGTTGTCACCCACGACGCCCTGCCGGGTGCGGGTGACGTACGGGAATGAGTTCAGCGTGGAGGTACGTGGCCCGAAGGCGCTGCGCCGTCCGAGCCATCAGGCGATCACGACGGCCGTCATCGGGGCATGGGCTTCGTGCGCGGTGCTCCTCGCGGACCAGGTGACGGCCGTGGACTTCAAGCGGCCGAGGGTGCCGGATGCGTGACGCGGTGTGCTCGGTCGACGTGGCCGCCCTGTGGCGGAGGCGCGCTGCACTCCTCAAGAGATTGAAGTGAGGGAAAAAACCGTGGGCGTGGCTCGGAAAATGCTGACCAGTGACGACACACCTGAGCGGTTGGAGGTGGACGCCCGGCTGGCAGTGCAGGTGCTTCGGGATCTGGGGCGGGTGCATGCGGCGGGGGAGCATCTGGCGTCGCTCGATCCGTTCACGCAGATGGGTGAGCACGAGGCGGCAGCGGAGGCATTCGAGTAGGCGGCCGGGGTGCTCGACGAGTACCCCTCGGCTCTCCTCCTGGCACTCGCGGTGGAGGTGCAGCAGGTGCTTGGAGCACTACCGGGGAGCGAGCGGGAACACGAGGCCTCTCCCATCCGGAGCCAGGCGTAAGAGGTCTGCTGAGGGACCGCACTCCTGGAAGTGCGGACTCTCGGCAGACCTCTAAAAGTTTTCGACTTCCGCCGCGACGTCGTTGCGTCTGACCGCCACATATCGGCGGGTCGTGTCGACCGACGAGTGCCCGAGGAAGAGACTCACCGGTAATGCTCCAGAGATGACTTCCAGAACCTGACCCTTGTGATGCGAGGGACGAGCAGACTGGAGATCACTATGGGAAAGCAGAGAAAAGTCTGGAGCACGGACGTCAAAGAAGCCATCGTCCTGAGCGTGCTGCGGGGAGATCTCGGGGTCGCGGAAGCGGCCCGTCAGCACAGGGTCAACGAAAGTCTGATCCATACCTGGAAAACTCAGTTCCTAGAAGCCGGACGCGCCCGGCTCGCGGGCGACCGACAGGACCAGGGTGTCACCACCCTGGAACGCGAGAATGACCGTCTAAAGCGCATCCTGGCGGAAAAGGAACTGGAGCTCGACATCTCGCGAAAAGTGCGGCGGCTCTGACACTGGACGAGCTGATCGTTCTCTGGCAGAGCCGACCCCAACTCAGCCTGCGGCGGTTCGCGCAGTATGCCGGCGTGCCGTACTGGCGGCTCCGGGACCATCAGCACAGCGCGTCGACGCGCTGTGCCAGGCAAGAGCACCGTGATGCGCTGTACGAGAAGGTGCGCCAGGCGGCACTGCAACACCCGACCTCCGGGTATCGGCTGCTGTACCAGGAATTCAAGGCCCAGGGCGAAGAGATTGGATTACACAAGATTCGCGTGGCCTTGGGCGAGTTGCATCTCCACCCACCGCTGCCACGGAAAACTCGGAAACCTTCGGAGAAGGTTTCCACGCCACAGGATTGGCCCGCAGGTCGACGGGTGCAGATCGACGCGACCCGTCTTTCCTTACCCGATGGGGTCTGCTGGATCTACTTCGTGCTGGACGTCCCTTCACGGGTAGTCCTGGCCAGCCGGGTGGTCCGGAGCCTGTCAATGCACCTCGCCAAGCTGACGCTTGACGAAGCGGTTGGTGTGCTGCGTGCTCAGGGGCACCACGAGACTCTCGTGGTGCAGAGCGATGGAGGCAGTGATTTCACCAGTGACCTCTTTCAACAGAGCTGTTTGAAATACGGCAGCTGGGTGCGCTGCAAGGTCTCCCAGCCGGGGGGAACCGGACTCCTGGAACGCCTCAACCGGACCTACAAGTATCAGTTTGCCTTCCGCCAGGACTGGCAGTCCATGGCCGATGTCCGGACCGCCATGCCGGACTTTCACCGCTGGTACAACCACGAGCGCCGTCATTCGGCGCTCGACTACGCCACGCCTTGGTCTACACTCACTTCATCGGCAAACGCTCGCAACGCCGCTTGAAGTCAAACCTGGAGCATTACC